>CAYUSC010000034.1:11268-23805 GCA_964447265.1 uncultured Candidatus Brevefilum sp. | reverse complement strand
TGAACCCGAAGTGATCGAAAAGGGTAAGCAGGAGGAAGAGGAAGAAGAGTAAACCTCCCTCTCCTCTCTACATAAAACAGAAAAAGTCTGGGATTGCACCCAGACTTTTTTATTTTCCATTCGGATGTTTAGATGATACCCAACGCTTCCATCAGGCTGATCGTCATCTGAGCAGTTGCACCCCAAAGCTGGTAACCCTCAAATTGGTCAAAGAAGATAATCGGGAACTCCCGCCCCGCAAAGCTGCGATACTTGATCGTACGATGATCCGGGTCCGCCAGCCATAATAAGGGACAAATGAACGTGCTTTCCACCTCATCCGGGTTGGGTCTCAGGGGGTAAGGCCAGGGGACCTGCCCCACCACCATGGTCACCATATAGCCCGTGACAATCGGTATGATTCCCAAATCACCATAGACTTTCACGTCCTTGGGCGCGATGCCGATCTCCTCCCGGGTTTCACGCAGCGCCGTATAGGCCATATCCGGGTCGGATTTCTCCATTGCGCCGCCCGGAAAGGAGACCTGCCCCCGATGCTCCACAAGTTGCTCTGAGCGATGAGTGAAGAGCAGGTGCCAACGGCCCTCATGAACAAGCAATGGCATCAGGATTGCGGCCGGCTTATAGTTCTGCACGCCGCTATCCGTAAAAATACGGTAATTTCTTTCGTTCTGGGTCTTCCGGTAATTCTGAATCCCCGATTTGATCTTTTCCTCGGTCAGATTAAACATAGGCCAAATTATATCAATTTTCCGCCCTGACTGCACTCCCGCAATAACGACATTCCACAGTAACGCCATCCAGCCATATCGCGACCTGGGGATCAATGCTGCTACCGCAGGAAGGGCACTTGGTCGGCAGGGCCGGGCGTACAACCGGTTTTTCTTCACCTGGAGTCTGATCCTTCACTCCCGCCAGTTTCTCATCCAGCCAATTTTGAATATTGTGACTGGCTTCGGTGTAGCCATGCTCGGAAAGTTCCGCCACAAGACGTTTCCCTTCTCGTTCCATTTCCACCCAGCGCTCCCCCAATGTTAACAATTCCAGACCTGTCCAGGCCAGACCAATCCCTTTGAGATCGCCGCCAAGGATATAAGCCCTGCCAGCCTGCAGGTAAAGGAACGGCGCTCTGGGCAAGTTTCGCACTTTCGCTCCCGAAGCCAATTCTTCAAACAGTTTACCTGCTCGTTGATATTGACCCTCGTCAAATAAACGATGCGCCTGAGCAAGCAACGCTGCCGCGCGTTCTGCGGGACGCCGGCCAGGGCCAATCGGTCTCCTACGAAACATCATCACCTTCTTCCACGTCCGCTTCGTCGTCTTCTTCCCGTGCTCCTCTTTTAGCGCGCTCATCCTCGGGCTTCTCCATCACGGAGCGGGCAAACACGAGATAACCGGTATGCGCCACCATCCGATCCGTCGGGCGCAGCCGTTCATAATCCGGTTTATAAAACCGCAGCAGGACTTCGCAGACCTCAATAAAGGCAAAATTATCCGAATAGAGCGCGGCCAGCATCCGGCTGACCTGGTTGGTGGTCGGCAGGATCGTGCCAAAGAAGCCGCCCAATTTCAAGGATGCATTCACCTGGGGAATGTAATCGTATGGGTTGGGAATATCGAGGAAGATCGCGTCCATCTCGCGTTCCTCAAAGCCGTCAAGGATATCACCGGACTTAAGCTCGACCCGATCCAGCAACGCCAGATTTTCAAGGTTCTTGCGCGCCAGATTCTGCATCTGTTCCCGGCGTTCATAGGAAATAACCTTGCCCTCATCACCGACGAAGAAAGCAAAGGCCGTTGTCAATGCCCCCGAACCGGTCCCCGCTTCCAACACCCTCACGCCCGGACCGATGCCCATCACCATCACGATATACCCAATATCTTTCGGGTACAAAATTTGAGTATTGCGTTTGGTCTGCCGGATCAGGTCGGACAGGCCCGGCCGCATCAGGAAGAAAGGGCTGCCGGTATGGCTGGACAACCGAGTGCCCCAGGGCTTCCCGATGATATCGTCATGCTGCAATTCACCGCGGTGGGTCTGAAAGACCGCCCCGGCCTTCAGGCGAATGATATGGCTTTTATGCCGATTCCCCAGAAGTTGAACCAGATCCCCATCGCGGGCCACGGCTTCATATTGATTCCAGGTCAAGTGCTTTCTCCTTTTGCTCTCAATTCTAATAAATAAAGGGCAGTTTGTCATTACTGCCCTTTTAATTCGTCGAAATTTTTACGGCTTTTTTACATCAGGGTTTCAAGGTCTTCTTGAAGAAATCGGTGATGCCGTTATAGCAGATCACCTTGTTCTCATATTTCTCGACGCCGTGACCCTCATTCTCGAAGAGGATCATCTCCACGTCCTTGCCGATCTCGCGCAGGTGACCGACCAGGTCCTCCGATTCCTCAGCGACTACCCGGGGATCATTGCGTCCCTGGATAACCAGCATTGGGAAGGTGATGTTATCAATATAAGTCTTCGGAGAGCGTTCCTTCAGGAAAACCAGATCTTCGGGGATGTCGGGGTTACCGAGGGCGACATCGAAATAAGGCTTCCAGGTTGGGGGAATCCGCTCGCAGAAGGTCACCAGGTCATAAGGCCCGAACATATCCACCGCCGCAGCCCATAGCTCAGGATGGCGGCCGGCCAATGTCAGAGTCATATACCCGCCATAGGACCGTCCAACCACGCCGGCACGGTTGATGTCCAGCCGCTTATCCTTGGCCAGCACTTCCTTCATCGCATGGACATGGTCCAGCCTGTCCTGACCGCCCCAATCCCGGTCAACATGTTTAGTATAGCTCAGGCCATAGCCCGTGCTGCCGCGCACATTGGGGACAAAGACGGCAAAGCCCTGCAGCGTGAGGAACTCGATCAACGGCATGGAGAACCAGGAAAAGTCCGGTCGCTCCTGCCCCTGTGGGCCGCCGTGCAGGTAATAGATCACCGGCCGTTTTCCGGTAAAACCCAGTTTTGGCGAGGGCATGTATAGCCGGGCTGAAACCCGCAGTCCGTCAAAGGTCGTGAAGGAGAGGTCTTCCCCAGCGGACAAAATTTCCTGCGGGATGCCCAGAATCATTTCGTTGGTGTGCCGGATCAGGCGGTCCCGATCTTCACCCTCAATTGTGTAAATTTGGGTTGGCGAAGTGGCGGTTGAAAAAGCAATGACGTAGGAATCGGTGTCATGGTCATATTTCATCGCCTCCAGCACGCCATCGGCCAGAATGCCGCGACCAACCAGGACATACAAGGCATGCATGACCTTTTCTTCCGCGTTGTATTCTGCTTCATAAACCCAGCTCGCCCCGTCAATATTGAAGAACAACAGGAAGCGGCCGTTCTGTAAAGGTTCCAGGCCTTCAAATTCGCCCACACCGGTATGCACCAGGTCCGCAAAGGGCACTTCAACCGGCTCCCCGGGATTCTCAAGGTCCAAATAACCCAGTCCATAGGTATCCTTAAAGAGCGCGTTATTAAAGACCAATCCCTTACCTCCATCGGTGAAGAATCCGCCGCCAAATGCGGTCAGCGGCACTTCCTCGCCGGGCTGACGGTCGGCCAGCGGCTTGCCGTAAAGCAAATTGATATTTTTGCCCTGCTCCCACAGATAAGCCACATCATCACCGACCTGATACCCCTCGACCAGAACCAAACGGGTGAATTCGTCGTTATGGGCTGTGGGATAGCCACCATAGGGGCTGGCATAGATCTCTTCGACCTCATCCGTGTCTAAATGGCAGATATAAGTGCGGATCATGCCCTCTTCGCGGGATTCGGCTGAAATGATGCAGATATTCAGCTTTTCATCCGTCATGCCCATATGGCAGCGTGTATTCTCGAAAAAATTCTTGAATGCCGGTTCCGGGAAGCCACCGGTCATGGGAACGATCATTGGCTGGTAATTCTCATCGCCATCCTGATCGATCATCACCAGAATCTTGTCGAGGGCCTTGAAGACCACAAACGATTCCCCACCGATCAGATGCGGGTTTTGCAGGACAATATTCGGCGGCAATAAAGGCTCGGGCACACTGCCGCCATAATCCATGGCATAAAGGCTGTTATGCCCACTCATGTTGGATAAAAAGAAAATCCTGCTGCCTACTCTTTGGGGGCGCAGGAAAAGTCTTGCTGATAATAAGGCTTCAATCCGATACATTCGAAATGCTCCTATCTACATCTGTTGAGGATCAACCAGGCTAAGCCAATAACCGAGGCCTAATAAAGCCAAAGAGCCCAAAATACCCATCCCTAAGTGAATCGTGCCCAGATCCAGAAAATGGATGGACAATACCTGGGCAATGATGTGCCCAGCGAAAAATCCAATCCAACTCAACACAAGATATAAAACCAGTCGGAACAGTCCCCCATTGCGCCAGATATGCATCAGGCTGCCAAAAATGCTGGCAAGGAAAAACGAAAACACAATGGCCGGAAATGTCATCTCTAAACTCCTCTAAGACGCGGTTGCGCTGCTCTCAATCAGCGGATTGGATCACACCGCCGCCCAGGCATTCCTCACCCTTATAAAGAACTGCCACCTGGCCGGGGGAAACCCCGCGCATTTCACCCATAAATTCTAACTTAAATTTTCCATTTTCTGCAAATGACATCCGGGCAGAAACCGGTTTGGCGCGGTAGCGCACCATCACATCATAATATGCATCCACCTTGGGCCCCACACCCGAGATCCAGTTTGCCCGCTCAGCCGTAAGCCGGATCACGCCGGTCTGCTCGGCAAAGCCCACGACGAGCCGATTTGTCTCCGCATCCTTGCGAATCACGAAGTATGGCTCAGGGGCGGCAATCCGGATGCCCTTCCGCTGGCCGATGGTATAAAACGCCAGGCCTTCATGCTCACCCAGAACCTTACCATCCAGGTCCACGATTTCACCCGGGTGGTTTGCTTCGGGAGCGAATCGGTCGAGAAAATCCCGGTAGTGAACTGTTCCTAAAAAGCACAGATCCTGGCTGTCCTGCTGATCGGCAACCTGCAAGCCCATCTGACTGGCCTGCGCCCGCACCTGGGCTTTGGTCATCCCGCCCAGCGGCAGCAGGGTCTTTTGCAGTTGTTCCTGGCTGAGCATCGCCAGGACATAGGACTGATCCTTACCGGGGTCCAGCCCCCGCAGCAACCGCACACTGCCATCCTCAGACCGCTCCAACCGGGAATAATGACCAGTGGCGAAGTAATCGCCGCCATGCGTCAGAGCATAGGTCTGCAAGAGGCCCCATTTTACCTCAGGATTGCAAAACAGGCAGGGGTTGGGTGTTTGTCCGGAGAGATACTGCTCAATGAAGGATCGAACGACTTTCAGATAGAACGGATCGCGCACATCCAGATTGACAAATGGAATACCCAAGAAATCCGCGGTATTCTGTGCCAATGATGCCGGGGATGGCAGGGCTTCGATTTCAGCTTCCCATTTGGGGTCCTTCCAGGTGGTCATATGGATCCCCGTCACCCGGTACCCCGCTTCAATCAACTTTGCCGCGCAGACGGCGGAATCCACCCCGCCGCTCATCGCTACAAAGACATGTTCACGAGACATCATGCCTTCCATTTTACCTTAACCGCCCTTGCCTGGACTGCTATAATTATTCAATTGAAAAGGTATTAAAAGAAAGATACTCTCATGATTCCATATAGTGACACCCACTGCCACCTCGACTTTGACCGGTTCGATGAGGACCGCGAATTGGTCCTCAAACGCGCCTGGAAAGCCGGCCTGGTCAAGATCATCAACCCGGCTGTTGACCTCCCCACCGGCCAGGCAGCCATTGAACTGGCCCAACAGTATCCCGGCAAGGTCTATGCTGCGGTTGGCATCCATCCTAATATCGGCCAACCCTGGACCCCGGATATTCTCCCCACGATGCGGGTTCAGGCAAAGCAGCCCGGGGTTGTCGCCATCGGCGAGATCGGCCTGGATTACTATCGCGACCACACACCCTTTGACCAGCAGCGGATGATGTTCAAAGAACAGCTCAAACTGGCTGAGGAACTCAAGCTGCCGGTCATCATCCATGACCGCGAGGCCAGCCATGACCTGGTGACAATCCTGACCGAATGGCATGCCGGGCTGGTTCGCACAGGGAATCCCCTCAAAGACCGTCCCGGCGTTCTGCACAGCTTCAGCGCTGACCTGGAAACCGGGCTGGCGGCTATCAAACTCAATTTCTGCCTGGGGATAACCGGACCGGTCACCTTCAGTAATGCGGTGGATCGCAAGACCATTGTCCGCAACCTGCCGCTGGATCACCTCCTGCTGGAAACCGATTCCCCCTATCTCACTCCCCATCCGCACCGCGGCAAGCGCAATGAGCCCGCCAATATTCCCCTGATCGCGGAGGAGATCGCCCGGCTGCATAACACCAGCCCCAAGGAAGTCGCCGAGATCACCTATGCGAGTGCAACCCGTTTATTCCAGTGGAAGTAATCCATATTAACTTAATACGGGCTGCGCTATGGCAGCCCGTTATATATTTACTCCCTTAAATCTCTTACCGGTCGATATACTCTTTCAGGTTATGCTCCACGGCGTAAGCCGCGGCTTCCGCCCGGTTACTCACCCCAAGTTTGCTGAGGATGCTGCTGACATAGTTACGCACAGTCCCCTCGCCCAGATACAGAGCCGAAGCAATTTCACGGTTGGTCTTGCCTTCGGAAACCAAAGCCAGGACATGTTTTTCCTGCTGACTGAGGTTGGCAAAGGCGGCTGCTTCCTCTTCCTTCACTGCCCGGCGCACCTCCTGGAACACCCGCTGGGTCACTGCCGGGTCCAGCAGGGCTTCCCCGCGGCAGGCCGCTTCAATCGCGGTGATCAAGCCTTCCGCGCCGATCTGCTTAAGGACATAACCGCTCGCTCCCGCCCGGATGGCGGAGAAGAGCATCTCATCCTCAGCATAGGAGGTCAGGATCACGACCCGCACATCCGGCCAGCGTTTGGTGATCTCCTCGCAGGCTTCAATCCCGGAGGAGCCCGGCAGCCGGATATCCATCAGGACGACATCGGGGTGGTATTTCTCCACCTGGGCAACCGCTTCCTTGGCCGTCCCGGCTTCGGCAACCACTTCAAATTGATCATTGTGTTCCAGCAGGGATTTCAGTCCCAGCCGCACGACTTCATGATCATCAACCAGCAAAATATCTTTCTTTTCCATATGCTTTCCTTCGCTCAGGCCTTATCATCCCGTTTATAATCCAAAAAACGATAACCCACACCTCTTTCGGTCAGGATGTACTTCGGGTTGGATGGGTCTTCTTCAATCTTCTTCCGTAAATAATTTATGTATAAACGCACATAGTGCGGCTCATCGCGATATTCATAACCCCAGACCTTCGTCAGGATCTGGTCGTGGGTCAACACCCACCCGGCGTTACGAACCAAATGATAAAGCAGACGGTATTCCGTTGGGCGCAGCTTGACCAGCTTGCCATCCACCCAGACTTCCCGTCGGCCAAAATCAATCTTCAGCCGATCATCCACGTCAATCACGCCCTGGTCGTCTTCGTCTGATGGCGTCCCGCGCCGCAGCACAGCTTTCACCCGGCTGACCAGTTCACGCGGGCTGAAAGGCTTGGTGATGTAATCGTCCGCGCCCAATTCCAGCCCCTTGACCTTATCATCCTCCTCGCCTTTCGCTGTCAGCATGATCACGGGCACCTGGCTGATCTCACGGATTGTCCGCAGCACCTCAAAGCCGTCAATATCCGGCATCATCACATCCAGCAGGATCAGATCAGGCAGCGAATCCCGCAGCCGGTCCAATGCTTCCGTGCCATTAAAGGCTTCAATCACCTCAAAGCCATCCTGTTCCAGGTTCAGGCGGATAAAACCCACCATTCGACGTTCGTCATCGACAACCAGGATCCGATATTTCCTTGAAAGTGCCTCCTGCATGCTTCCTCCTGTAAAAAAATTATGCAATCCGCTTGACCAGCACCACCGAAATGTTATCCGGTCCGCCGGCCTGATTGGCCGCATCCACCAGCGCGCTGGCTTTTTGATCCAAACTTAAACCATCATTTTCCAGGATGGACTTCAACTCCGTTTTATCCATGGTACCCCACAGCCCATCTGAACAGATCATGATCAGATCACCCGCCGCCAGTTTCGCCTGGTCCAGGTCGGGTTCCAGCGCATCGGTCTGTCCTAATGCCCGATAGAGCACGTTGCGCTGAGGGTGGGTGGCGGCTTCCGCCTCCGTGATCTCACCCAGGTCGACCAGCCGCTTAACCAGCGAATGATCTTTCGTGAAAAGGTTCAGTTTACCCTTCCCCGAAAGCACATAGAGCCGGCTGTCACCAATATGGGCTGTGAACATCCGGTCGCCCAGGATCAGGGCCAGCGTCAGGGTCGTTCCCCCGCCGGGCACCCGCTGGCAGATCATCGCCTGGGCTTGTTTAACGGCCTCATTCAGAAGGTCCAAAACCTCCTGCTCCGTGAACCCCTTGCGCTCAAAGATCTGCGTCTTAAGCAATTGGTCCAGCAGATGAAATCCTGCGCCCTGCACGGCCAGATGGCTGGCGATCTCACCACTTTGGTGCCCGCCCATCCCATCGGCAACAATGTAAAGGCCTAAAGCCAATCCGGGATCAATACCATCCAGATAGGTATTAACCACAAACAGGGTATCTTCGTTATGCGTCCGCTCCTTGCCAACAGACTGGCAGGTGGCAACCTGATAAGGTAATCCGGATTTTTCCGGGTTAATCGCCAGATGATTGCCGGTATTCACCTGAACAGTGGGTGAATCCGAATTCCATCCCCCCTCAGATCTTTCATGGAAAATTTTCTTAAAAAAGTCAAACATTAAGATCTCCAAAGGGCTTTTCGCCCCGACAATCACTTTTTAATGGATAATCATAACTCACAACACCTAAGTCCGGCCCGTTTATTGATCCCCTTCCTCCAGGGGAGCCAGGAAGTCGCCCGCGGACCAGCCATTGCGGGTTTGGTCATAAGGCGCTTCCAAATACCACCAGGTATAGCCGTCCGCTTCAACCGGTCCATCCACTACCAGAAAAACTTCCGCATCCAAAGCGGTGAAATTGACCGTACCGCTCAATCCGGGTTCAGACCGCATCCGCAGGCCTGCCCCATTCGTCCCGGTCACCTTGACATAAGCGCCCACGCCAATCACACCATCCGGCAGGAAGAATAGGCTGGTGGGCGTCGGTGAGGCGACAACGGGCGTCGGAAGCGGCTGTGGTGTTTGGGTGGCCGCGGCGATCTTGGTCACCTGAGGCGTCACCAGTTCGTCCGGGTTATCGCTCCTCCCGAGGGTGAATATTGCCAAGGCAGCCAGAACCAACCCCGCCAGTAGGATCAGGGTTGTCAGCAAAGTCATGGGGTTGAGAAATGATTTTAGATCGATCTTCTTTGAATTCATTGATAGATTGCTTTTATATTGTTTGTGATTTGATATTGGATTAATTATAGCCCAAAACAGTCCGAATTGGGTTCCAGGGCAGGTCAGGTAATATATTCTCCTCCCATACCAGGTTAAAGGGGGCGCAAACGCAGCTTAGGAGGTAAAATAATGTAAAATTGGCATTATGATGCCGGATTGAGGAAATAATTTATTCTATGGAACAACCCACCCTTCTCAATGATCGTTACCGTTTGCTCGAACCGCTCGGTTCGGGTGGAATGGCCGTGGTATATAAAGCCATGGATACCATGCTGGAGCGGGTCGTCTCAGTGAAGATCCTCAAAGAGGACTACGCCAAGGATGAGGACTTCCGGGAGCGTTTCAAACAGGAAGCCAAAGCCGCAGCAAACCTTTCCCATCCCAATATCGTCACAGTCTACGACTTTGGCCTGGATGAAGATCAGGTCTTCATTGTCATGGAATACATCAACGGCACCGATCTGAAAACTCTGATCCGCGAGAAGGGCCATTTCAGTGTGGAAGACACGGTTGGTCTGATGGCGCAGGCTTGCGCGGGTGTCGGTTACGCCCACCGGGCGGGTCTGGTCCATTGCGACATCAAACCCCACAACATGCTGGTTTCCAAAGATTACCGCCTCAAGGTGACCGATTTTGGGATTGCCCGCGCCCTGGCCACCATCCACCCCGAGGAACACAGTGAAATCGTCTGGGGATCGCCGCATTATTTCTCTCCCGAACAGGCCTCCGGCAGTGCGCCATCTCCAGCCTCCGATGTCTATTCGCTGGGCATCATCCTCTATGAAATGCTAACCGGACAGCTTCCCTTTGAAGCCAGCGACTCAACAGAGTTGGCCCGGCTGCACCGCGAAGAACCGCCTCTGCCTCCCCGCCGGATCAACCCGGCCATTCCAGAAGCCCTGGAAGAGATCACCCTCAAGGTCCTCTCCAAGGAGCCGTCTTCCCGCTATCGTACAGCCGATCAATTGGGGCGAGTGCTGCTATCCTTTGGCGGGATTGTGACCGATAAAACCGGCCCGATTGTCCTGCCCCAGGCAAAGAATGACAAAAACCCTTCGCTAGACCGCCCGTTTTATTCCGCAGACGTTCAAGCCGAATCCTTTGACGACGGCTTTGATGATGAATTTGTGGATGAAAATGAGGAGGAAAGTGAAGCCGCCGGGATCGACTGGGTCACCTGGGGGTTAGGTTTGTTGGCCTTCACGACCGTTCTGGGCCTGGTGCCCTTCTGGCTCTTTATTTATTTTTCAATTCGCCCTTAACTACAATAGAATGCAGGTTTATTGATTATGAAGCCTTTTATCATTGCCCCTTCCATTTTGTCCGCGGATCTAAGCCAACTGGGAGATCAGATCCGCCAGGCCGTTGACGGCGGTGCGGATTGGATCCATGTTGATGTCATGGATGGCAGTTTTGTCCCCAACATCTCCTTCGGTCCCAGCATCGTTAAAACCCTCCGCAAAGTGACTGACCTTCCTCTAGATGTGCACCTGATGATCGTTGAACCGGAACGCCATCTCAAGACCTTCACGGATGCCGGCGCCGATCATATCACCGTCCATTACGAAACCTGCCCCCATATTCACCGGACACTGCAAACCATCCGTGATCTGGGCGCATCCCCTGGGATTACGCTTAACCCCGGCACGCCGGTCACCGAGCTGCGTGAGCTGACTCATGATTTCAACCACGTCCTGCTGATGACGGTCAATCCGGGCTTTGGCGGCCAGGCCTTCATTCCCACCATGTTGGATAAGATCCGCCGGACCAAAGCGCTTCTGGAAGCCACCGGCTCCAGCGCCATGATCCAGGTGGATGGCGGCATTGATCACAATACCGTCCGAGATTGTTTCGAGGCCGGCGCCACGAACTTCGTTGCCGGCTCCGCTATCTTTAATCACCCTGATGGAATTGCGGCGGGAATTGAAGCCATCAGAACGGCTTTGGCAGATTAGACCTTAAAGCAAAAATCGCGGCAAATCACCGCGACTAATGCTTTCTAAATGGGTTAACCCTATTTAGAAGATTTGGTCAATGTCCGGATGCAGCGAGTGCACAAAGTCTTACGAACTGTCCGGCCGTTCTCATAAACGGAGACAGTTTGAAGATTTGGTCTGAATTTCCGGTTGGTTGCCCGCATTGAGTGACTACGGTTATGACCAAAAGTGGTCTTTTTTCCACAAATCTCGCAGACTGCCATGATGTCGTCCTTTCACATCTTATACGTTATAATGACTGATTGAATATGGTGATTTGTTCACCCAAACAGCGAATTATTTTACCATACTCTGACACGAGTGACAAGCAAACCAAGGTGATAAGAAATATGTCTGATAAAGATACACGACAAAATGAACTCGGCAGCATCATGATCCAAAAGGAAGCGATTGCTTCCATTGCCAGACAGTCCACCCTTACCTCCTACGGCGTTGTGGGCCTGGCGCCCAAGGACCTGGCAGAGAATGTACGTCAGATCCTCAAGCGCGATGCCAAATATGGCGTTGATGTAACCTTTGACCACGATGGATTGATCATCGATCTTTACATTGTTGTGGAGTATGGCACCCGGATCAAGTCCATAACAAACAGTATTGTAAATAGTGTAAAATACAACGTCGAAAAAACGGTCGGGGTTCCGGTACGCAGGATCAACGTGCATGTGCGCGGCCTGCGGATCAGCAACATGGACTAACGGATTTTATTGATAACAACGATGAATTTATCGCGTCACAATATCTTTGGAGCATTATGAGTACAGCCGAATTGACAAAGTTGAGTGCTGAAGAACGCCATAATTTGGTTTCAGTACCGATCAATGGAAAGGGTTTGAAAACCCTCTTAGAAGCAGGGATGATCTGGCTGAAAACAAATCAGCAGAATGTCAACAGCCTGAATGTTTTTCCGGTTCCCGATGGCGACACAGGCACCAACATGGTCCTCACCATGCAGGCGGCATTCGATGAGGTCGAAAATTCCGGCACGAACAATGTCGGTGAATTGGCCCACGCCATTGCACGGGGCGCTCTGATGGGCGCTCGGGGCAATTCGGGCGTGATCCTCTCCCAGATCTGGCGCGGTTTTGCCCGTGCGCTGGATAGCGAAAACACCATGAGCGTCAAGCTCCT
>CAYUSC010000034.1:0-11168 GCA_964447265.1 uncultured Candidatus Brevefilum sp. | reverse complement strand
GAAGACATCGGCACCTCCATTCAGGTCGGTGAGGGTGATGGCATGTACCGCATGCACATCCACGTCCCCACCGATAACCGCTACTCACCGATTGACTACACCATGGACCTGGGAACGATCCAAAAAGTCGCCATTGAAAACCTCCAGGCTCAGATGGACGAGAAGAAGAACAAGAAGGCTCCCAAAATCAAACTGGCTCAGATTCATCCGGATGAGATCGCAGTCGTCGCCGTTTCTCCAGGCTCAGGGCTGACCCGAATTTTTGCCAGCCTGGGCGTGGCGGCCATCATTCAGGGCGGCCAGACGATGAACCCCTCCATCAAGGAAATCCTGGCGGCTTTTGAAGATCTCCCCACCGATAAGATCATCATCCTGCCCAATAACAAGAACATCATCCTGGCGGCCAATGAAGCCGCTTCGATGACGGTTAAAAAGGTCGCCGTGATCCCCACCATCTCCATCCCGCAAGGACTTTCAGCTATGTTCCGGCTGATTCCGGATGGCGATTTCGATGAAATTGTCGCCGACATGAAAGAAGCCGTGACCGAGGTTGAAACCGGTGAGATCACCATTGCCACCCGAACCGTCGAGATTGACGGCGTTCAGGTGGAAAAAGGCCAGGTGATCGCCCTCCATAACGGCACTCTGGTCGCTTCAACAACCTCCATTGACGAAGCCTGTGAGAAACTGCTGGTGGATGCGGAAGCCGATGAATATGAACGCATTACCCTATTCTACGGCGAGGACATGAAACAGTCCCAGGTCAATCAACTTGCAGATAAAATCCGCTCCATCTACCCCGACCATGAAATCGAAGTCCATGAAGGAAATCAACCCCATTATCAGCTAATTATTGCGATTGAATAATCCTTATTCATTGATTTATGACAGAACCCCGCCAATCACGGGGTTCTTGGTTTAAGGGACTTTTTTGGGGTGATAGGCTAACAGGCATGATATATTATGATTATGGGATGAATTGCGTTAAAATGAATGCACTATCGGTCTAACAAGGTATCATCAAAACTATGGTTCAATCAACGGAAAAACTCTATAAAATCTTCAAACTGGAAGCGGAACTCAACTATCAAAACCGGGCTGTCGTGGGGGGATTGGAACAGTTCACCGATTCCTGGGTGGGTGAAGCCCGCGCGGAGGGCATGAACGAAGCCTTGATTCAGCAAGTCTCGAAGATCCTAAAAAACTACGTTAACCTGCCGATTGAAGAAAGGGCCAGTGCCCTCAAAGAGATCGGCCAGATATTGAATGTGGCAGGCATCAAACACCTGCCGGATGCGACGGAAAAACAGGTGCAACCTATGGAAAATCATACGCAGGAAAACCAAAAACCTGCACCCAAGAAACCTGCCGAAAAGAAAACCCGCGGCACCACCACTCGCCACCAAAGCGCGCCCGCCCCGCTGCCCGTATCGGATACCCTGCAGGGATTGCGAGCCGCAACCACCATCATCCGCGGCATTGGCGATAAACAAGCCGAATTGCTCTCAAAATTGGGACTGAATTCCGTTGAGGATCTGCTCTACAATTTCCCTTACCGGTATGACGACTATTCCCAGATGAAACTGATCCAGGACCTCAAATATGGTGAGGAAGTCACCGTTCTGGCCTATGTCAAATCGGTCAAGACCTTCAAGACTCCCAACAGCAGCCGCAAGATCACCCAGGCGATCGTATCCGATGACACCGGCGCCATCCAATTGATGTGGTTCAACCAGGAATATCAGATGCGCTACCTGCGCAAGGATATGTTCCTCTCCATCTCCGGCAAGGTGGAACAATACATGGGTCGGCTGGTGATGTACCACCCCGATTACGAACAGGTCGAAAAAGAACAGCTCAACACCAACCGGATCGTTCCGGTCTACAGCCTGACAGCCAAACTGAGCCAGCGGTGGCTGCGACGGACCATGCACAATGTGGTCAGTTATTGGGCGCCAAAGATCCCGGATTTCATGGCCGAGTATATCCTGGCTGATGCGGAACTGATGGACCTCTCCACAGCCCTCATGCAGATTCACTTCCCGGAAGATAAATCCACCCTGAGCAAAGCTCGTTACCGGATCGCTTTTGATGAACATTTCCTACTTAAGTTGGGCTTTTTACGCCAGCGCCAGGATTGGATCAATCCGGACAGCCGCGTTTACCAGGTTGATGATAGCTGGTTGGCTGCCCAGGCCACCAAGCTTCCTTTCGAACTGACCGGAGCGCAGCAGAAAGCCCTGGCGGAGATTCGCCAGGACCTCGCTTCAGGACACCCCATGAACCGCTTGCTGCAGGGAGATGTCGGTTCCGGAAAGACCATCGTCGCCGCATTGGGCATGGGGATTGTGATCCAAAATGGGGCCCAGGCTACCTTCATGGCGCCTACCAGCATTTTGGCCGAACAGCATTACGCCAGCCTGAAACGATTGTTCACTTCTGATTCTGAAGGCGCATTCCTGCATGAAAACGAGATCCGCTTGCTGATCGGGGATACCTCCGCCAGCGAACGGGAAGAAATTTTGGCCGGGCTGGCCGATGGCACCATCAAGATCCTGGTTGGCACCCATGCGCTGATCCAGGCTCCTGTGGCCTTCAAGGACCTGCAGATGGTCGTGGTGGATGAGCAGCACCGCTTCGGCATCGCCCAGAGGGCTGCCCTGCGGGAAAAGGGCGAGAATCCCCACCTGCTGGTGATGACCGCCACCCCCATTCCCCGCTCGCTGGCACTCACCATTTACGGCGATCTGGACCTCAGTGTCATGGATGAGATGCCCGCCGGCCGCCAACCGATCAGCACCCATATCCTCTATCCCACCGAGCGGGAACGGGTCTATACGCTGATCAAATCCCAGGTAAAAGAGGGGCACCAGGCTTTCATCATCTACCCGCTTGTGGAACAGGGCGAAAATGAGGAGCGCAAGGCAGCCGTGGAAGAACAGGAACGATTGCAAAAGGATGTCTTCCCTCATCTCCGTGTGGGCTTGCTGCATGGACGGCTTCGCCCTGATGAGAAGGAAGCTGTGATGAAGCAGTTCCGCGACAGGGAACTGGATGTGCTGGTCTCCACTTCTGTGGTTGAAGTGGGCGTGGATATTCCCAACGCCACGGTCATGCTGATCGAAGGCGCCAACCGCTTTGGACTGGCCCAGCTTCATCAATTCCGCGGCCGCGTCGGTCGGGGGGCGGAAAAATCGTATTGTATTATGATCCCGGAGACCAAAGACGCTGCCGAAAACGAACGGCTGCTGGCCATGGAAAGCACCAATGATGGCTTTATTCTCGCCGAGCGCGACCTGGAACAGCGCGGCCCCGGAGAATTCCTCGGCACTCGTCAATCCGGTTATGACAACCTGCGGTTAGCAAAGCTGACCGATATTCAATTGATTGAAAAAGCGGGTCAATATGCCAAAACGGTCTTTGAAAACGACCCGGAACTGGCTTCACCAGAACACCAATTAATGCTGGACGCCCTCAACCATTTCTGGCGTGAAGGCGAAGGAGATTTAAGCTGAAATGACAACTGTCGTATTTCCCGGAACCTTTGACCCGATCCATTACGGTCATATCAACATCGCCAAGCGCGCCGCAGACCTGTTTGATGAAGTGATCGTGGCCGTCTATGCCCGGGACCAATCCAATATCCTCTTTTCACCGGAAGAGCGCCTGGCTCTGGTTGAAGAAGCATTCAAGACCGTGGGCAATATCAGTGTGACCGCCTACACCGGGCTGACGGTGAAATACGTTAAGGACATTGGGGCAAGGGCAATGATCCGCGGGCTGCGGGTCTTCTCGGATTTCGAATATGAATTCCGCATGGCGCTGGCCAATAACCGCCTGGCACCTGAAATTGACGTGATCGCGCTGATCACTTCAGAGGAACATACTTTCCTTTCCTCCACAACCGTTCGCGAAATCGCCGCCCTGGATGGAGATGTCTCCAGCATGGTCCCACCCCACGTGGAAAAAGCTCTCAAAGCTCGCTTCCATACGCTGGGGAAAGACCAGGACGTTGTCCCTCTGACCTCGCTGCGGGATTGATTCACAAAAGAACCGGAATATGTTAATATTGGTATGAGGATTGCAACTAAATACGATGACTAAAATAAGTGGAGGATGTTATGGATATACTACATCTTGTTGATCGGTTGGAAGAGCTCTTCAATGAGAGCCGTCCCATCTGGTTAACCCATAGTGTCATCGTTGATGAGGATCGGATGCTGGATCTGATCGATCAAATGCGGGTTGCTATCCCGGAAGAGATCAAAAAAGCCCAGCAGATCATCGCTCAGCGCGACCGGATCATGGCGCAGGCCAAAGAAGAAGCCAACCGCACCCTTTCGCTGGCGCGGGATAAGGCCGAACGAAGCCTGGATGACAACGAATTGATCCTGGCGGCGAACAGTCAGGCCAATCAGATCGTTGAACGCGCCCACCAGGAAGCTGCGCTGACCCAGCATGAAGCCGATCAATATATCCTCGATTCGCTTTCAAAACTGGAATCCGACCTCAACCGCCTGCTTTCCCAGGTCAGGAATGGCATCACCGCCCTGAAAGTGGATGCGTACAACCAGCCTTCAGGCGATGAAGGTCAATCCTCCATGGAAAATAACCTGCTCTGAGAAATAAACCGTTTTTACTTACCATCTGCAGCATCTGAGCTATCAGATGCTGTTTTCTTTTTCGGCTTGCGCTTGGCGGGTTTGGATGTCTGGGGTTTTTCATGCAGGGCAACAGGCAGCACCTGGTCCATATGGATCACAAAGACCAGTTCCAGTTCCTTCAAGACGCTCCTGGGCAGTTCTTCAAGGTCCTTCTCATTACGCGCCGGCAGGATGATCTTCTTCAACCCCGCCCGATGCGCAGCCAGAACCTTCTCCTTCACCCCGCCGATCGGCAGCACCCGGCCGCGCAGGGTAATCTCACCCGTCATCGCAACATTATGATAACTGGGCCTTTCGGTCAATGCTGAGATCATCGCGGTTGAAATCGTGATCCCCGCGCTGGGGCCATCCTTGGGGATCGCGCCTTCCGGTACATGAAGATGGACATCAATATTCTCGAATATTTCGGGGTCGATTTCCAGAATATCGGACCGGGATTTGATATAGGATAAGGCCGCCTGAGCCGATTCCTGCATCACTTCCCCGATCTGCCCGGTAATTTGGAGGTTGCCCTTACCATCCAGGATCAAAACCTCCACCGGCATGATCTCGCCGCCATTCTCCGTCCAGGCCAAAGCCGTCGCCACGCCCACCTCATCATCCCCTTCGGCTTCTGTTTCGAAGAATTGCTGAGGTCCGAGGAATCTTGCGATTGCGGCGGGTGTGATCCGCTTGGGATAGTCCTTTTTCTCTGTTTTCAGGCGGGCAATCTTGCGCAGCACCTGGCCAATCTCACGTTCAAAATTTCGGACGCCCGCTTCAAAGGTGTATTCACGGATGATCTTGGTCAGCGCTGAAGTCTGGAAGGAGATATCCTCATTCTCAAGACCGGCTTCTTCCAATTGCCGCGGGATCAGGAAGCGGGTGGCTATTTCCAGTTTTTCTTCCAAAATGTAACCGGAAAACTCAATCACTTCCAAGCGGTCCAACAGCGCCGGCGGGATGCTGCCCAGGCTGTTGGCCGTGGTAATGAAGATCACTTTGGAAAGGTCGTAGTCCACCTCCAAATAGTGATCCGAAAAGGCATTGTTCTGCTCCGGGTCCAGCACTTCCAACAGCGCCGACGATGGATCACCACGGAAATCTGCGCCTAGCTTGTCAATTTCATCCAGCATAAAGAGCGGATTATTGGTTTGCGCTTTGCGCATGGTCTGGATGATCCGGCCAGGAAGCGCGCCGATGTAGGTCCGCCGGTGCCCCCGGATTTCGGCTTCATCCCGGACGCCGCCCAATGAAAGCCGCACGAATTTCCGACCCAATGCGCTGGCAATTGACTTACCCAGTGAAGTCTTGCCCGTGCCGGGAGGGCCAACAAAGCAGAGGATCGGTTGGCGCAGTCGGGAGGGGTTCAGGCTGCGGATCGCGATGTATTCGATGATCCGGTCCTTGGGCTTTTTCAGGCCATAATGGTCACGCTCGAGCACTTCATTGGCGTGGACTACATCAAGGTTATCCTCACTGGAATCATTCCAGGGCAGCTCCAGCAGCCAATCCAGATAGGTGCGGATGATACCAACCTCGGGCGCCATTGGCGGCATCTGCTGCAGCCGTTCCAGTTCGCGCCCGGCCTGCAGCCGGACCTCATCGGGCATATCCTTTTCCTTAATCAACTTACGAAGTTCAAGGATTTCCTCCATCCAGATATCCCCTTCGCCCAGTTCCGTCTGGATCGCCTTCATCTGCTCGCGCAGATAAAATTCTCGGTGAGAGCGGTTCACTTCCGTCTGAACCTGGGCCTGGATCTCATCTTCCAACTCGAGAACGTCTAGTTCTTCGGCCAGGATTTTATTGACCCGTTGCAATCGATCCGCCGGATGGGAAAGCACCATCAATTCTTTCCGCAGATCGTTATCCAACGATAGCGATGTGATGATCATATCCGCCAGCCAGGAGGGGTCATTGATGTTCATGGAAAAGAGCTGCGCCTCGTCCGGAATGGATTCGTTCAATTCCACACAGCGCTCAAATAGGCTGCGCGCCGTGCGCATCAGAGCGGTCACCTGGCGCGTCATGCGGTATTCATCCGGAATCGGGCGCGCCTCCACAATGAGGTAGGGTTCCGTTTCGAGAATGTTCACAATCTCAACCCGCCGGCGTCCCTGCACCAGGGCTGAGTGATTGCCACCCTGCATGTTCAGTAACCGGCCTACGGCCAATTCCATGCCGACCGGCAGATATTGGCTCAACAGGTCGTTTTCATTACCTTCATCTGAAAGGAAGAGGGCAATGGCGGTTTTGTTCTGTCCCTGGGCGGCTTCAATCGCCTTGGGGCTGATCTCATTGCTGATGAAGATCGGTGAGATCATATGCGGGAATACCACGACATCTTTTAACACGAAAGCCGGGCTGACAAACACCCCTTCGTCGTTCACATCGCGGTCCGCGATCCGGTAAAGTTCTTCCGTCCGTTGATGGATGTTCCCCATCAAATCTTTATCATCTTCAGATGGCGGAAACCATTGCTCGTCGTTCATAATCTCTCCGATAAATCTCTATGGATAAGGTCACTTAATTTTATCATTCCGTACCATTATTTCGGTTTTGGGTTAACACCTCTCGGGCGGCTGCAGCGATAAACACACTGCCTGCAATCAACACCACTGCCTCACTTCCCGCCTCACGTAAAGCCTCAGCAAGCGCTTCCTCCACCGGGAGGATGGCCTTGGCGGAACGTCCGCTGCGGTGAACCATATCCACCAGATCATTGGCGTCGTATGCCCGGGGATGGATGGACTGGGTGGTGATCACCTGCCGCACTCGCGGCAGCAATTCCTGAAACATCCCGCTAACATCCTTATCCTCCGAAGCGCCAAAAACCAGCACAATCGGCAGGCCGGGGAAATAGTCATCCATTGCCTGCCGCAGCCGGAGCGCTGAATAGCGATTATGGGCCGAATCCACCACGACAGGCGGCGATTTCTGCAGCACCTCCAGCCGACCCGGCCAATCCACACTGGAAAATCCATCCTGATAGGCCTGCTGGCTCAGTTCCACGCCGAATTTTTCCGCCGTCTTCAAGGCAGCAAACGCTGTCGCCGCATTTTCCACCTGGTGGAAACCCAACAGGGGAATATGGAACCGCATCGGACTCCAAAGATCCCTGCCGCCGCTTTCGATGAACTCATCCACCATCGTCTGCTCATCCGGTGTCCAAACCAGGAAGGTCTGTCCACTGAGGCTGTGGGAATCAGCCGCATAGAGGTAATCCTTTCCCACCTGGATCAAAGGCGCACCGCGTTCCGCAGCGATCTGCTCGAGTTTCAACCGCGCTTCTTCCTTCTGGGGCGCAACCACAACCGGCCGGCCGGGTTTGATGATCCCACCCTTCTCACCGGCGATCTCGCTGAGGGTGTCTCCCAAAATCTTGGTGTGATCGTAGGAGATCGAGGTGATCACGGCCAAAATCGGGTCAACGATATTGGTTGCATCCAGCCGCCCGCCCAGGCCAACTTCAAAAACCGCATAATCGACTTTCTGGCGGGAGAAATAAAGAAAAGCCAGGGCAGTGGTCAACTCAAAGGTCGTGATCTCGGGGACCGCCTCGGTGACGGAACGCAGCTCATCAATCAGAGAGACCAAATCTTCCCGGCTAATATCCTCACCGTTGATTCGGATCCTCTCGGTGAATTCCACCATGTGCGGGCTGGTGTAAAGCCCGGTCCGGTAACCCTGCGCCTTGAGGACGCTGGCGCACATGGCCGACACCGAGCCTTTACCCTTCGTGCCCGCCACATGGATGATGCCGTAATTTTTTTGCGGGTCACCCATCAACGCCATAAAATGGCGCATCCGGTCCAGGTTAAATTTCTCGGCCGCATTCCTGAAATTTCGTTTTAAGCTGTAATCGATAAAACTGTAGAGGAAATCCAATGATTCCTGATAACGGGTTTCTAAATCCTGCATTTTTGTCCTTCACAATCAGAATAACAAGGTGGGTTTATTATATCCCCTCCAGAAGAACATCCAAGACCTCATTCATTACTGATCGCAAGGTTTCACTATTCCATAAATGATAGAATATCGGTATAACTAACGGGATTAATCATCCGCCCACGAAGTGCGTGTCTGTGATACTTTTTCTAATATGCACTTCAACCGGAATAACTATAATTTTGCCCATTCTGCGGTTACAATAAACCCCAGATCACCGATCAAGACCACCCCTAATAAGGAAGGTTTTATGGCAGGACTCTCACACGAACTTGGAATTGACCTGGGTACTTTAAATACCAGGATTGCCGAAGGTAAAGACATCCTCATTCAGGAACCCACCGTGGTAGCTATCCTTTTGGAAGAGCTGAAATTGGTGGAAATCGGCCAATCGGCTCTCGATATGCTTGGCCGGGTACCGGACACCATCGAAGTCAACCATCCGATGCGCTATGGCGTCATCGCTGAATTTGAAATAACGGAAAACCTGTTGCGGGAACTGGTCCGGCGCGTGACCGGCCGGATGCTGCTCTTCCGTCCCAACCTGATGCTCACCATCCCCTTTGGGATCACCAGCGTGGAGCGCCGCGCGGTCTATGAAGCCGGGCTGGGCGCCGGCAGCCGAGATGTCAATTTGATCCAACAGCCCCTGGCGGCCGCCATCGGCGTGGACCTGCCCATCAGCACCCCCACCGGCAACATGATTGTCAGTCTTGGCGGCGGCACCTCCCAGGCGGCTGTCCTGGCGATGAACGGGATTGTCTCCGCTGAGACCACCCAAATTGCCGGCCTCAAGATGGATGATGCCATTGTTGATTACATCCGCCATAAATACGGTTTGATCATTGGACAGCCCACTGCGGAACAATTGAAGATCAAAATTGGCGCGGCCATCCCTCAGGATGACCAGCATTCGATGGAAATCCAGGGCCAGGACCAGGTCAGCGGCCTGCCCAAACCCGTGATCCTGACCACGGATGAGATTGTTGAAGCCCTGCAAAAACCGCTCGAGGAAGTGGTTACGATGATCCGGCACGTGCTGGAGAAAACCCCGCCGGAATTAATCTCCGATATCATCGACCGGGGTGTAGCCCTTTGCGGCGGCACGGCTTTGATGCGAGGGATTGATAAATATCTCACCAAAGCCCTCGGAATCCCCGCTTATCTGGTGGATAACCCCACAACCTGTGTGGTGGAAGGAGCGGCCAAAGCTTTCTCCATGATGGATGAGCTCAGCCGAAATCTTCCGCCCAAATCATAAAGGATAAACCTGATGACCGAACCCGTCTCGACCCAGCCAATGCGTAACCGGAATGTGCCAGGTCAGCCTGCCAGGCAGGACGGGTTGGTCCGGTTTTACCCCCTCCGTAATCAAAAAATCAAACATACCCTTGCGATTCCGATTGGGATCCTTTTGATCCTGTTAGCGATCATTGCCCTGGTCTATGGCGCTTTCATCACCTGGACCGCTGTGGCGCGCTTTGGGCGAGCCGTAATCCTCAGAACACTGCCCATCCCTGCGCTGGTTTTTCTCGTTGGCCTCATCCTGGGGATCATCATCCTCTCATCTACCATCCGTCACTGGCATGACGGCATTGAACTTAATCCGTCCGGCCTAAGCTTCCGGCGAGGGAAAACCAATAAGCACATCCCCTGGGAATCCATTGTGCGGCTGGATGCCCGGGTAAATTTGGTGAAATTCGCGACCAGCGTGATTGACGTCCAATCCAAAGCCGAGATTGAAAATGACCAGGGTGAGATTTTTCAGATTACGGATAAGTTTGCCAATTCGCAGGATTTGATCAAGCGCTGTCGTGAGCTTATCCTCCCCAGGCTTTTTCAAAGGTATCGGCGATCTCTCGGGGAAGGGGAAAAAATCAAATTCCATAAAGATCTGGCGGCCGCCCCTCAAGCGCTCCTGATTGGAAACATGCCCTATCAATGGCAAGAAATTGAACTTAAATTTAAGAAAAGAAAAATCGCTTTGCTGGAAAAATCTTCGGCGCGTGAATTGATCACTCTGCCGATTAACCGGCTTAAAAATGCCGATATCCTGCTAACGCTGCTTGAAAATCCCCCCTACGGCAGTTAGTCTTCGGAATCTCCGAGATAATACATCATCCGCTGCAGGTGCAGCACGGGATCAATATGCTGGACATGGACCGATTCCGGCGTGATTAAAGTGATTGGTGCATAGTTCAGAATGGACTTGACTCCGGCTGACACCAACCGGTCAGCAGTTTTCTGGGCTGCCGAAGCGGGAACCGTGAGAATCGCGATCTTGATCTCTTTCTCAAGGATCTTCTCCTCCATCACTGCGATGTCTTCCACGATCACAGAACCGACGGGTGTCCCAATGACTTTCGGGTCAACATCAAAAAGCAGCCCAATTTCAATCCCCCGGCTGGCAAAGCCCTGATAGCGGGTGAGCGCTCGACCGAGATCGCCAGCGCCGACCACAACAACCTGCCAGACCCGGTCCAGGTTGAGGATCTTCTGTAATTGTTCAATCAGATAATAAATCGAATAGCCTGTCCCCTGCTTGCCAAATCCCCCAAAATATGACAGATCCTT
>CAYUSC010000033.1:1381-24388 GCA_964447265.1 uncultured Candidatus Brevefilum sp. | reverse complement strand
GTGCGGTGCTCGGGCGGGTAAATCACATCCACCCCGCTGCCCAAAACGGCGATCGTCCTGCCGCCGGCCTGCAGCGCGGATTGGTGCGCCAGGGCATCCACCCCGCGGGCCAGACCGCTGACGATCGTCAGTCCGTGCCCGGCCAGATAGAGGCTGGTGTCGCGGGTGATCTGCTGTCCGTAATCTGAAATCCGCCGGGTTCCCACCATAGCGATTGCGAAATCATCGGCGGGCAGAAGCGTCCCTCTGACATATAACACAGGCGGAGCCTGATCGATTTGCCTTAACAGTTTGGGGTAATTATCATCCAGCAGGGTTAGGACCTGGACGTCCTTTTGCTGGATGGAAGCGTACAACGCGTCCAAATCGGTTTCATCCCGCAGGCGCAGGAGGTTGCTTAATGCCCGCTCGGGCAGGCCGGCTTCCCGGAAAGCCTCAGCAGGCGCGTCCCAGGCCAGCGAAAGGTCGCCAAAAAAAGACAGGATCTGCTGAAAGCGAACCGCACCAATCCCGCGAACTAAATTGAATCCAATCCAAAACTTTTTTTCATCTGGCATTAGTCCCCCTCGCCGTACCACTCCATTCTGGTGACGATCATTTTCTCCTGGTTCAGGTCCACATCCAGGATGGTGTGTTCGGTGGCCGGGATCAGGGTCTCTTCACCGGCATCATTCTGGACGACGTATACGTCATTGGCGCCGGTCTCGATGATTTCCATCAGCGTACCGAGATAGCGCCCTTCCTGTTCAAAAACGTCCAGACCGATCAATTCATGTAAATAGTAATCCCCATCCGCCAGTACCGGCAGTTGTTCCCTGCTGACATAGACCATCTTATTAGTCAAAGCCGAAACATCCGTCCGATCACTGATTTCCTCGAATTTCAATAAAATGAGGTCGTTTTTCCAACGGGTCGCTTCAATGGTCAGGGGGGCATGGTCTTTGCCCACAAAAACCGGACAGCCGGGAACCAGAAGATCCAACAGCTCGGATCGGATCTCCATCGGGATCTCCCCCTTCACGCCGTGAGCCCGGCGCAACTTCCCTAAGACAAGAAACGCAGGCTCGCTTTCAGAGTGCGAGCCTGCATCTTCGTTACGACTTGTTTGAGGCATGTGTGAATAAGGTCAGGGATTAATTAGGCTCGATAATATCGAGCTTGGTCCGATTTCCATCACGGGCAGCGGCAACTTTCAGCAGGGTGCGCAGAGAGTTTGCGACCCGCCCACCCTTACCGATCACACGGCCCATATCATCCTTGGCCACATGCAGATCAATGTAAACGGTGTTGCCCCGGGGATGGGATTCAACAGTAACTTCGGTGGGTTGATCGACCAGTGACTGGGCGACGAACTCAACTAAACCTTGTAGGTTCTCACCTTTCATCATGCCACACGCCTTTCTGAACTATGAATTAGCTGGCGGGTTTGTGCGGGGATCGGAAACCCGATCGTCATAAACCTTATCGCCTTCTTCTGTCAGCGCTTCAACATCCTCGCCTGCTTTGAATCGTTCATAGCGGTCCAAAAGTTTGGTCTGCTTAAAGAGACGTTCCACTGCTTCGGTGGGTTGAGCACCAACGCTCAGCCAATAGAAAGCACGGTCATCTTTCACCACGATCGTGGAAGGTTCCGTCCGGGGGTTGTAATGGCCAATTACTTCCAAAAAGCGCCCGTCACGGGGTTTTTCTTTGTCAGCGACAACAATACGATAACTTGCCTGATTCCGGGATCCAACCCGGCGCAATCGAATACGTACCATCGAAAAAATGCTCCTCTTTTAATCTATGTTTCTAATAGTTTCAGCCTGAGTCCTGCAAAAGGCATGAGAGAGCGTTGAAGGAAACGCTGACCTTTCTCGCACGTCTGGCTATCGCATCATACGGCCTAAACCTTTGCCGCCTGATTTCTGTAAAGTCTTGATCAGCCGCTGGGTGTCACGGAAGCGCTTCATGACCTGATTGACCACTTGCACATCCATGCCGCACCCTTGCGCAATCCTGCGCCTGCGGCTGGCATTCAACAATTTCGGGTTCCGCCGTTCAGAGACCGTCATCGAGTTGATCACCGCCTCAATCTGCTTGAGTTGGCCTTCAGCTTCGTTCGGGTCAACCTGGCGGGCAACCTGCCCCATCTGGCCGGGCATCATTTCCAAAATCTGCCCCAACGGCCCCATTTTCCGCATCTGCTTCAATTGTTTGGCGAAGTCTTCCAGGGTGAATTCGCCTTTCATCAGCTTTTCAGCTTGCTGCTCGGCCTGTTCCTGGTCGAAAGACGATTCCGCCTTTTCGATCAAGCCCAGAATATCACCCATGCCCAGGATGCGGGAGGCTAACCTGTCTGGATTATACTCCTCAATTGCATCCACACCCTCGCCAACGCCCAAATACTTGATCGGTACGCCGGTCACTTCCCGAATGGAAATGGCCGCACCGCCGCGGGCATCGCCGTCAATCTTGGTCATGATCAGGCCGGAAACGGGCAACTCCTTGCGGAAACCCTGCGCCACATTGAGCGCTTCCTGACCGATCATCGAGTCCACCACCAGGAGGATCTCGGTCAGCGGCACTTTCTTCTGGATTGCCGTCAGTTCATCCATCAGCTCCGAATCAAGCTGAGAGCGACCAGCCGTGTCCAGGATCATGACTGTGGTGCCGCCTTTTTTGGCAGTCTTGAAGGCTTCATCCGCCAATTTGGGTGGCGCGATACCATCCCTGACAAACACCGGAACGTCAATCTGTTCGCCCAGGGTTTGCAGCTGCTTGACCGCGGCCGGCCGGTAGGGGTCCGCCGCCACCAGTAAAACCCGTTCGCCCTGGCTGCGCAAGCGCTTCGCCAGTTTGGCGGCCGCGGTGGTCTTACCGGAACCCTGCAAACCCACCAGCATGATCACGAAAGGCCGTTCGCCTTTCAGGTTCAATCCGCTGGGTTGTCCCAGGGTGGCAATCAGTTCTTCATTGACGATTTTGATGACCTGCTGCGCCGGGTTGAGGGCTTTGGAGACCTCCGCCCCAACCGCGCGTTCCTTCACCCGCTGGGTAAAGGATTTGACCACACCATAATGAACGTCTGCTTCCAGCAGCGCCATCCGGACTTCCCGCATGGCCTGATCCACATCCGCCTCAGAAAGGCGTCCGTGTCGGCGCAGATTTTGAAAAATGGTGTTTAGGCGGTCTGTTAAATTTTCAAACACAATAAAGACTTGTTCGATTCTTTCGGTCTAATCGTCAACCAGTGATTTTAGCGTGTAAAACGCGGATGGTCAAGGGAGATTCGGAATCACACCTTGCCAAAAATCCCTGCCCCGGATGAAAAACTCTAATTTGTAGGAGATTCTCAGCCCACCAGCGTCCCTTCAAACAGACATCGGACAAATTCATCCGCGGTGATCCCACCCAGATAAAGCGACAGTTCCAAGTCATCCAGCGCCTTACGGACATCTTCCGGGTTGTATCGAACATCCTTCAAAGCTTCCTCAATCGGGTCCAGGTCAGCCATCCCCATAAAATCGCCCGAGATCTTGCATTCCTCAATCATCCCCTTTTTGATATTGGCCTGGATCTCCAACTTTCCAAACGGGTAGCGCTGGCTGTTCTTATATTCAAAGGCCGGAGCTTTCCCAAAATTCCAATCCCAGGATTGATATTTTTCCTTCTGGAGCTGCTCCACCTCAGCCAACATTTCAGGAGTCAATTCAAAAGGTGTGAGGGGTTCCTCTTCCGTGAAAGCCGCTAACAGCGCCTGCCAAAATGCCTGGACATCCTCGAATTGTCCTTCCGGCAGATGTTCTTTGATATTGGTCACCCGGCTGCGGATCGAGGCAATCCCTTTTGAAGCGACCTTGGCCTTATCCACCTGTAAAACACCTTCGAGTGAATCCAGATTGGAATCATAGAGCAAGGTGCCGTGATGCATCAGGCGGCCTTTTTGAATCCGCTGCGCCGTGCCGGAGATCTTTTTCCCGTCCAGCAGCAGGTCATTGCGCCCTTTGATCTCCGCCGGGACGCCGATCTTATTGAGCGCCGTGACCATCGGCCCGGCGTAAACAGAAATATCCTGCCGGTTCAAGCCGTCAATCGGATAGATGAACGTGTAATTGAGGTTTCCGAGGTCATGATACACCGCGCCACCCCCGGAAGGCCTGCGGACGATCTTCGTGTCCAACCGATGAGCCGCCTCAAGGTTGATCTCACTCTCCGCGTTCTGGTAGCGGCCGATGATGATCGCGTTGTCATTCTGCCAGAGCATTAAAATCCGCTCGAACTGGACCAGTTCCTTGAGGCAGTATTCCTCAAACGCGAGGTTCCAGGTGGGGTCCGTTGAGTGGGTTTCGATATAGATCATCTCGTTCTTTCCTTCAAGTCCATTAAAAAGATTAATTCAGCCCCTTAGTTTTACCAGATAAATCAAGCGAAATTCAATTGAAACCATGATCCAAATCCAACCTTTCTAACTGGCTATTCCTTTATCCCTCCCCCAAAGGGGAAGGCGTAAAAAGCAGGTGAATATGAACCACCCTTCCCCTCCTGTGGAGGGGAAGGGACGGGGATGGGGTGGTTGGATGTACACCGCTCCTTCCCGATCAACCGCGACCATTTCATCACCCTTGGGTTAAACAAGGCAATGATTTAACCAGTTCGCGTTCACTTACTAGTTGAAAGTGAGAACATAACTATGTCTAAAGTTGCAATTGTTACGGATTCAACCGCTTATCTGCCGGATGACCTGGTCACCACTTATAACATCACGGTGGTGCCTCTGGTGGTGATCTGGGGGACGGAAACCCTCATGGATAATGTGGACATCGGACCCAAGGTGTTTTACGAACGCCTCTCAAAAGCCAAGATCATGCCCTCCACCTCGCAGCCCACAGTCAAATCCTTTGCGGACGTCTATGAAAAGCTGCACGCCGAAGGCTATGAAATCCTGTCCCTGGTGCTTTCCGCTGCCCTTTCCGGCACGATGGATTCAGCCACCCAGGCCAAGGCGATGGTCCCGGACGCTAAGGTGGAAGTCGTTGATTCCAAATTGACCTCGGTTCCTCTGGCTTATATGGCGCTTGCCGCCGCCCGGGCAGCCAAACGCGGCGCATCCATCACCGAATGTAAACAAATCGCTGAAGAAATCCGCGAACATGCCCAGGTCTTCTTTGCCGTTGATACTCTGGAATTCCTGCATCGCGGCGGCCGAATCGGCGGGGCATCCCGCTTCCTCGGGACAGCCCTCAACCTCAAGCCGATTCTCTACTTGAAAGACGGCAAAATCGAAGCTTTGGAACGCGTCCGCACTTCCAAAAAAGCTCACGACCGACTGATCGAATTGATCGGCGACAAAGTCTATGGCCAAACCCCAATCAACATGATGGGCGTGGTCGGAGCCAACGCTGAAAAATCCGCCAAACACCTGTTGGATAAAATCGAAACCCGCTTCTCACCCCGTGAAATCATGGTCGCCAACCTCAGCCCCGTCATCGGTACTCATACCGGTCCCGGCACGGTTGGGGTAGGCTATGTTGCGGGTGTGGACCCGGAACTCCTCAAATTTATCTAATCCCCATCCATTTTTATTGGTAGACTGGAAGAGGCTGCTTTTTAGGCAGTCTCTTCCTTTTTTTACCCAATCTGATCCCATCTGTTAAAGAATTTCGGATAAAATAGAGCCGTAGAGACTCACCAACGACAAAGGACGGATAAGATGAACCTTCCTCAGGATATTGGCTTTAAAGTTCCGGACATTTTACTTCCCAAAACGGATATCGACCCAAAGAAGTGGGCGGTGATCGCCTGCGACCAGTTCACCTCCGAGCCGGAATACTGGCAAAAAGTGGATGAGATTGTCGGCAACTCCCCCTCGACCTATCACATGATCCTCCCCGAAGTCTATTTGGAGACGCCGGAGGAAGACAAACGGCTGGCCTCCACCCAGGAAGCCATGCGACAGTACCTGAAATCCAGGCTGTTTCAGGAGGTTGATGATCTGGTTTATGTCCTGCGCGAAATTGATGGGCATTATCGCAAGGGCCTGATGGTCTGCCTGGATTTGGAACAATATGACTATAACAAAGGCGCTCAGACTCTGATCCGCGCCACCGAGGGCACCATTCTGGACCGGCTCCCTCCTCGGATCCGGATCCGTGAGAAGGCCGCCCTGGAACTTCCCCATATCCTCGTCCTATTTGACGATCCAAATGACACGGTATTCGGCCCCCTCGATGAACAGTCGATGGGCTTCGAAGAACTCTATGATTTTGATCTGATGCAGGGCAGCGGTCACCTGACCGGATTCGCCATTAATAATGAAGAGGTCCGTCAGAATATCTTCAAAGCGCTGGCTGATCTGATCGATCCCGACACTTTCGCCGAGAAATATAACCTGATCCCCGGCCAACACAAACCCCTGCTCTTTGCGATGGGTGACGGCAACCACTCCCTGGCAACCGCCAAGGCAATCTGGGAAAAGCTCAAACCCACCGTCGGCATGGACCATCCCGCCCGTTATGCCCTGGTGGAGATTGAGAACATCCATTGCCCCGCCCTGGAATTTGAACCGATTCACCGCCTGCTCTTCGGCCTGAAAAAGGACCTTTTAGCTGAGATGCAGGCTTATTGGGGAAAACGGCTGGTTGTCACACCTGTGGAATCGGCTGAGGAAATGGTCGAGATCGTGGATGAAGCGGAAGCCGCCGGTCATCTGGTTGGCTGGATTACCCCCGAGGGTTTCAATGTGCTGGAAATCCGTAAACCGGAGGACAACCTCCCCGTCGGCACCCTCCAGCGCTTCCTGGACGATTTTCTGGCCGGTGACGGCGCGGAGAAGATTGATTACGTCCACGGCACCGAAGTCCTGGTTGAAAAAGGCCAGAAAGCGGGCAACGCCGGCTTCTATGTGCCGGGAATGGATAAATCCGAACTGTTCAAGACCGTGATCCTCGACGGCGCGCTCCCCCGCAAGACCTTCTCAATGGGTGAAGCTCGTGAGAAGCGGTTCTACATGGAATGCCGAAAAATTCAACCCTGATGCGGAAATTTGTTTTTCTGCTGCTGATCGTGATTTTGAGTGCTTGTCGCCCGGCTGGGGTGACAAGCACTGTTCTACCTGCGACGGTGACAGCCACGGTCGCGCCCACCCAAACCGCCCAACCTTCCCCCACACCCAGCCCTATTCCACCCAGCCCAACGCCCACCGAAGAACCCTTTACGGTCTGCTCCCCACTGGAAGAGGAGACCTTCGATTCGCTGCCCCTGATCCTGGTCAACCCCCTGGTGGAGCCTTATGCCTGGGGAACGGATTTCGGGCATCCGGGATTGGATTTCGCCTATTACCAACGGGATGATCGCGAATCCATTGAGGGTATCGAGATTTACGCGATTATGGCAGGTCATGTTGCGCTTATTCTGGATGACCTCTATCCCTATGGTTATGCCATCGTGATCGAAACGCCGCTCGCATCACTGCCTGAAGACCTTCAGGCATCCCTGCTCGCGGATTACCAACCTGTGCCGGAAAATCTGGAATACCAGTACAACTGCCCCAACGTCCCCACCCCCACCCTCACAGGCGAATATTCGCTTTATCACCTCTATGCCCACCAGCAAGTCAGACCGGATTTTGAGTTGGGCGAAGAGATCACATGCGGTCAGCTTTTGGGTAATGTGGGCAACAGCGGCTGGTCCAGCAACCCCCATCTGCATCTGGAGACGCGGATCGGCCCATCGGGGCTTGAGATCACCAGCATGGCGCACTATGAAACCACCGCGACGGAAGAGCAGCTCAGCAATTACTGCCTCTGGCGCTCCAGCGGTTATTATCAGGTTGTAGACCCGTTCACGCTGTTTGAAGCGGAACCTTGAGCGACTTGACATACTGAACATTTGTGCTAAAATAACATTGTGGCTGATATTCAGCCACAAATGAATTATTCTACGCAGGAATAAAAGATCAACCAAAAAAGGATGGCGACATGGACGAGGCAAAGAAAACAGTTCTGGATAAGGCCCTGAAAGATATCACCAAGCGCTACGGTGAAGGGTCCATCATGCGTCTTGGTCAGGCCAAGCACATGGCTGTGGACGCAATCCCCACCGGTTCCCTCTCGCTGGATATCGCCCTGGGCGTCGGCGGCATTCCCCGCGCCCGGATCTCAGAGATCTACGGGCCGGAATCCTCCGGTAAGACCACCATCTGCCAGCACATCGTGGCCGAAGCCCAGAAACTGGGCGGCACGGCGGCCTTCATTGATATGGAACACGCCCTTGACCCAGCCTATGCCGCCAAATGCGGCGTTAATGTGGATGAACTGCTGATCTCCCAGCCCGACACGGGCGAGCAGGCTCTTGAAATTACCGAGACCCTGGTGCGCTCCGGCGCCGTGGATATTGTCGTGGTGGACTCGGTTGCTGCTCTCGTGCCCCGATCAGAAATCGAAGGCGACATGGGCGACCCCACGATGGGTACCCAAGCCCGCCTGATGTCCCAGGCGATGCGCAAGCTCTCCGGGGCAATCAACCAGACCCGTACAGCCGTAGTCTTCACCAACCAGCTCCGCCATAAGATCGGCGTGATGTTCGGCAATCCCGAAACCACCACCGGCGGCAACGCCCTCAAGTTCTACGCCTCGGTTCGCCTGGATGTCCGCCGGATCCAATCGATCAAGGTCGGCGCAGAGATCACCGGCAACCGGGTTCGCGTCCGGGTGGTCAAGAACAAAGTTGCAGCCCCCTTCCGGACTGCGGAGTTTGACATCATGTACAATGAGGGCATCTCCAAAGTCGGCGACATCATCGACCTCGGCTCCGAGCTGGATATCGTTGAGAAGCGCGGCTCCTGGTACTCCTTTGGCGACATCCGCCTCGGTCAGGGTCGTGAGAACGCCAAAGAATACCTCCAGCAGAACGAAGAACTCGCCTCAGAGATCGAAAAAGCCGTCCGCGAGCAGTCCATGGCCGGCGGCATCCCCAACCCCTGGGGCAAAGATGACGAAGACTATGCTGACGAAGATGAAGACATGATGGAAGACGCATAGACTAACCGCTGTATACTGACAAAAAATAAAAGGGCAGATCCAGTTGAGATCTGTCCTTTATCTTATCAGTCGTTAAAAACAAACCCCTTTCTTTCTGCTTTCCAGAAAAAGAAAGGGGTATTTTTTTCTATTTCACCAACTGACGATTTAGGTACCCTCTTCCCAGGAGTTCAGGTACTTCACCTGCTGGTCTGTCAGCTTGTCAATTGCCACGTTCATGGCTTCCAGTTTGAGGCGGGCAATTTCGTTGTCGATGTCAACCGGTACGCCGTAGACTTTCTTTTCCAGTTGTTTGGCATGCTTAATCATGTATTCCGCGCTCAGGGCCTGGTTCGCAAAGGACATATCCATCACACTGGCGGGATGACCCTCAGCGGAAGCCAGGTTGATCAGGCGGCCTTCGCCCAAGATATGGATTACACGGCCATCAGGCAGTTCGTAGGCGTCCACGAAGGGGCGGACCAGCCGCTTTTCAACAGCCATTTCTTCCAAAGCGGGGATGTTGATCTCGACATTGAAGTGACCGGAATTGGCGACAATCGCGCCATCCTTCATCACTTCGAAGTGGTGCTTGTCAATCACGTTGATGTCGCCGGTCAGGGTGACGAAGATATCGCCAATCGGAGCCGCTTCCATCATCGGCATGACCCGGAAGCCATCCATGACAGCTTCCAACGCCTTCAGGGGATCGACCTCGGTGACAATCACGTTGGAGCCCATCCCGCGAGCCCGCATTGCCAGACCGCGTGCACACCAGCCATAGCCGCCGACAACGAAGTTCTTGCCGGCCAGCAGGATGTTGGTTGCCCGGATGACGCCGTCAATTGTGGATTGACCGGTGCCATAGCGATTATCGAAGAAGTGTTTGGTCATCGCGTCATTGACCGCGATCACGGGGAAATTCAGCGCGCCATCGGCGGCCATCGCCCGCAGGCGGATCACACCGGTGGTGGTTTCTTCGGTTCCGCCAATCACCTCTTTGAGCTGGTCGCGCCGCTCTTTGTGGAGCGTGCTCACCAGGTCAGCGCCGTCGTCCATAGTCACCTGGGGATGGTGATCCAGAGCAGCATATAGGTGCTTGTAATAGGTTTTGTTATCTTCGCCCTTGATGGCGAAAACGGGGATCTCGAAATTTGAGACCAGGCAGGCTGCCACATCATCCTGAGTGGAGAGTGGGTTGGAAGCCGTCAGGACTACATCCGCGCCACCCGCCTGGAGTGTGCGCATCAGGTTTGCGGTCTCGGTTGTCACATGCAGACAGGCTGACATGCGAATGCCCTCGAAGGGGCGTTCCTTTAAGTAGCGTTCCCGAATGGAGCGCAGCACGGGCATTTCCCGTTCGGCCCATTCGATCCGGCGTCGACCGCCTTCCGCCAGATCCATATTTTTAACATCGTACTTATCCATTAAATCCTCCATACAAATTTTGGGGCGTTGCATGGCAACGCATCATGTTCACTTACGCATTAGCGATAATAGCATCCAACGCGCCCTGGTCGTCGAAGATAGTTCTGAAACGGGCGACAAAATCGTTGGTTAAATAACATTGTGATTGGGTTCCCTTTTCCTCCAAGCAGTAAGTGGCCGCCAGAGCACCCATCCGGGCGCAGAGGAGCAGGTCAAACCCGTGGACATAACCTTTCAGGAAACCGCCGCGATAGGCATCGCCCACGCCGGTCGGGTCCAGGATCTGGTGCGGCGGGACAATCGGGACATCGCCCAGAAGCTTGCCATTTTGGTAAACTCGCGAGCCTTGCTCACCGAGGGTCACGACAGCGATCTCGACCGCTCTCAGAATCTCATCAGCGGTCATCTGGCAGTGTTTCTGGAGCAGCTCAAACTCGTATTCATTGGCGAATAAGACTTTTGCACCCATGATGCCCTCTTTGAGCCGGTCGCCATCCAACCGGACAATCTGCTGGCTGGGGTCAAAGATATAGGGAATACCGAGTTCCTGACACTCCAGAGCATATTTTATCATTGCATCCGGAGCATTGGGGGAAATCACGACTACGTCGTCGGATGTAAGGCCCAGGTCTTTCATTGAAATTTCCGAGGCATTGGCCATCGCGCCGGCGTAGAACGTGGCAATCTGGGCGTTTGAAAGGTCCGTGTTCACGAAGAAGGACGCCGTAAACTTACCTTGAATGATTTTAACGCCGGAGGTATCCACTCCCGCATCGTCCAACGCCTGTTTATAATCGCCGAAATCCATTCCGGCTGTGGCAACCAGGCGAGGCTTTTCACAGAGCAATCCAAGGGTATAGGCAATATTAGCCGCCACCCCACCGGGCTGCTTGGTCATCTCATCCACCAGGAATGATAGGCTGATTGAATCCAGATGTTCGGGAAGGATGTGATCCTTAAAATAACCGGGGAATGTCATCAGGTAATCATACGCGATCGAACCGGTCAGGATAATGCTCATTACTTGTCCTCAACTTCCATGACTGCACGAAGGTTTTCACTGAAAGGCGGCTTAATGATGCCCCTTTCCGTCACCCAACCGGAAAGCAAGCGGCTGGGGGTCACGTCAAATGCAAAATTACGAGCGGTCGCCTTTTCAGGCGTTACCCGCCGGCCCATCAGGTTCAAATCCAGAACCTCCTCCTGGCCGCGCTCTTCAATCGGGATCAGGTCGCCCCGTTCCAGGTCAAAATCGACCGTGGAAATCGGGAAAACGGAATAAGCCGGGATGCCGTTGTCATAAGCCGCCAAAGCCAGCATGTAACTGCCGATCTTGTTGGCGACATCGCCATTGGCAGCCACGCGATCGGCTCCGAAAAACACTTTCTGCACCAGACCCTTGCGCATCATCAAACCCGAAGAGCCATCGGTGATGATGTCGTAGGGAATACCCAACTGCTCCAGTTCCCAGGCTGTCAGCCGGGCGCCCTGCAAGCGGGGGCGGGTCTCATCCACGAAAACATGGATGTGTTTGCCCTGCTCATGGGCCATCCGGATCACACCCAGCGCCGTGCCGTAATCCACCGTGGCAAGTGCGCCGGTGTTGCAGTGATGCACAATGGTATCGCCATCCTCAATCAACGCCGCGCCGTATTCCGCCATGCGCATATTGGTGGCCACATCCTCATCGGCCATCTCACCGGCTAAGCGGACCAAAGCCTCCCGGATATCCTCCGGACTGCCATCCACTGCCTGTGCGGCTTTCTGCATCCGCCGGATCGCCCAAATCAGGTTCACGGCCGTTGGTCGGGCCTGGTTCAACACCTGACCGGCGGTTTCAAGGTCCGCCAATAGCGCTTCCCGGGTCGTCGCTTTGGACCGGAGCGCCGCCAAAGCCATCCCGTAGGCGGCCGCCACACCGATTGCAGGCGCGCCACGCACAACCATCGTCCGGATCGCTTCGGCGACATCCTGATAGTTTTCATAATTTTGGATTTTGAATTCCTGGGGTAAAATACGCTGGTCAATCATTTTCATGACCTGTTTTTCGGCGTCCCAGGTGATTGTTCTCATCATCCAATTTTCCCTTTTCGTGAAAAAACGCCCTTTTGGGCGTCAATCGAAGGTGCGTTGAGATTTTACCATTTGTTGGCGGCTTCGTCAAAACATTGACACACTCTAACTCTTACATTATAAAACCTAATTATGAAGAAACCTAAAGCGCTCTACCTACTACTTCTGATCCTGATCCTGACCTCCTGCGCCCAGCCTGCGGCTCAACAGCAGACGGCTGCCGTAGAAGATGCCACAACCAGCGCGGTATCGGCTGAACCCACGCCTGCCCCCACACCTTCGCCAACGGCCACCCCATTGGAATTGACCGATGATGGCGACCGGGCGATCATTGCCGGAGACTATGACAGTGCGATCGAAATCTTTCAAAACGCACTGGCAAACTCCACGGACGTCACAGTGACGGATAAGAGCAACTTGGGGATCGGACAGGCCTATTATGAGCAGGGCAATTACGCCCCCGCACTCACCTCTCTGCGCCTGGCAGCCGCGTCCACGGATGCAACCCTGGCGGCCAGAGCGAACTATTTCCTTGCCCAGTCCTATATCAGCCTCGAGCGCTACGATGAAGCTTTTCAATCTTACGTAAACTACCTCTCCCTCCGGCCCGGTGTGATCGATTCAACCATCCACGAAGAGATGGGCGATCTTTATCTGACCGTCGGCAACCCCCTGCAGGCGATTGCCAGCTATCAGGAAGCCTACCGGACCGATCCCAATGGCGGGACGGAAGCTCTCGCCATCAAGATCGCGGCGGCCTATCAGGAAAGCGGTGATACAGCCACAGCCCTCTCCCTCTTCCAGGATATTTACAACACCACAGCCAGCGATTACACCAAAGCTGAAATGGACCTGCGGATCGGGCAGATCTATTACAGCCAGGAAAATTACGACCAGGCCTATGCCTATTATCAGGACACGGTCAACAACTTCCCCTGGGCTTATGATTCTTATTCAGCCCTGGCAACATTGGTCAATGACGGCGTGACGGTGAATGAATACCAGCGCGGTCTGATCAACTATAATGTCGGCAATTACGCCCTCGCCGTGGAAGCCTTTGACCGCTTCCTGCCCACTGCGGATGAAGCGGCTATCGGTGCAACGCTCTACTACAGAGGCCTGGCAATCCGGGCTTATCAATCCACCTCCGGCGAAGGAAATTACGACGAGGCAATCGCCACCTGGCGGGACCTGATCAACAATCACCCGACAAGCTCCTATGAAGTCGATGCCTGGGAGGATATCGAATACACCCAATGGGCGTATATGGATGAACCGCTCCAGGCCGTCGATACATCCCTGGCCTATCTCGCCCGTTATCCTGAATCAGCGGAAGCGGCTGATTTCCTCTTCCTGGCTGGCCGATCCTATGAACGCGCCGGCGAACTGGAACTGGCCTCCACCACCTGGCAGCGGATCGGCAATGAATATCCCAACTCCGATTACGCTTTCCTGGCGAACTATTTCGCCGGGATCGTCACGGTCCGCCTGGGCAACTGGGCGGCAGCGCAGCCGCTCTTCTCCCGGGCGTTGGTGCTCACCAGTGAGCCTTCCGAAATCGCCGCGGCTTACCTCTGGATCGGGAAATGCCAGGAAGCGCTCGGGGATGTCAGCGCTGCTGTCGATACCTGGAAACTGGCCCAGACCGCCGATCCTTATGGCTATTACAGCATTCGGGCGGAAGATCTCCTGATCGGTCAGGATGCCCTCACCCCGCCACTGACCTACAACCTCGACCCTGATCTCACCGCGTACCGCATGGAAGCGGAAGAATGGGTTCGGACCACCTTTGAACTCACGGCCGATACCAACCTAGAAAGTCCCGGCTTACTCGGAAACGACGCCCGTTTCCAGCGCGGGCTGGAACTGTGGGCGCTGGGACTATACCCGGAAGCCAAGGACGAGTTTGAATCACTTCGCCTGGCTGTCGCTGATGACTCCGCAGAAACCTTCCGGCTGATTCCCGCTCTGGTTGAGATTGGTCTTTATCGTTCCGCCCTCGTGGCGACCAACAGCCTGCTCAAGATGGCCGGTCTGGAAGGCGCGACCGCGCTGGACGCCCCGGAATTTTTCACCCGCATCCGCTTCGGCGCCTATTATCTGGACTGGGTGCTGCCGGTTGCGGAAGAGAAGGGCCTCAACCCCTTATTGCTCCTGGCGATTATGCGCCAGGAAAGCCATTTTGAGGGGTTTGCTCAATCGGCAGCTTATGCCTACGGCCTGATGCAGGTCATTCCCGTCACCGGCGAGGAAATCGCAACCGATTTGGGCTGGCCTGAGAATTACACCACCGCGGACCTTTACCGCCCCTATATCAGCATCGTTTTCGGCGCCACGTACCTGGCCCGGCAGCTGAATTACTTCGATGGCGACCTCTATGACATGCTCGCGGCCTACAATGGCGGCCCCGGTAACACCCTCTACTGGCAGGAATTAGCCGGTGAGGATATGGACCTGTTCCTCGAGACAATCCGCGTTCAGGAAACCCGGGATTACATCCGCTATATCACCGAGAATTACTATATTTACCGCATGATCTACGGCACGATGGCGGATAGATAACTCGTTATAAAGCTCCAACAAAACACAACAGGGCTGTGATGATTCACAGCCCTGTTTATTTGTAGAATTATTGTTTTAGATCAGTAAGCGCATTGGTTCTTCCAGATAGTCCGCTAAAACTTTCATAAACTCAGCGGCCTCCGCCCCATCCGTCACCCGGTGGTCTGCGGAGATCGAGGCTTTCATCTGAGAGCCAACCGCCAGCTCGCCATCCACAACCATTGGCACGTCCTGCACCGCACTCACAGCCAGGATGGCCGCCTCGGGTGGGTTGATGATTGCTGAAAAGCTCTCAATCCCATACATCCCCAGATTGCTGATCGAGAAAGTCGAGCCTTCAATATCCTCCGGCCGCACCTTGCCCTCCCGCGCTCGCCCCACCATCTCACGGATCTCGCGGGCGATCAGGCGGATCGGCTTCTGGTCGGCATCTTTGCAGACCACGGTTAGCAAGCCGCCCTTGACCGCCACAGCCACACCGATATTGACATGCCCGTGCCGCACGATGTGTTTTTCATCGAGCAGCGAGGCGTTCAGATTGGGATACTGCCGCAAAGCCAGGGCCACCGCCTTGACCACAAAATCATTGACGGAAAGCTTATCCGTTTCCGGCAGCAACTGGTTCAATTCTTTGCGTAAGGCCATCAGGTTGCCCGTCCGATAGGACCGGGTCAGGTAGAAATGCGGGTAGTTCTGATTCGAATCCTGCATCCGGCGGCTGATCGCCTGCCGCAACCGCGTCAGGTCCACCACCTCATCGGCAGGGACTTCACCCAAACTAAAGCTCGATGAGGACTGAGACGGTTGATTGGCGTCGCCAGAACTTGCTTCCGATCCGGTCTGACTCATCCCACTGAGATAAGCTTCCACATCCTTCTTCACCACCCGCCCCTGAGGGCCGCTGCCTTCCAAAGCAGTCAATTCGATGTCGTGATCTTCGGCAATTTTGCGCGCCAGAGGTGATGACCGCACGCCGCCGGCCGGTTTGTCATCAGTATTATTGTCAGGTTCGGCTATTTTCTCAACAGCAGGGGTCTCTTTCTCTTCCTTTTTAGGCTCAGCAGGTTTTTCGACTTTCTTACTGGGTTTTCCACCCGCCTGCACCACTAACGCGTCAATTTCATCGTCAGAAGGAGTCTCACCTGCTGCGCTGATCACAGCAATTGGCGTGTTAACGGGCAATTCCGCTTCTTCCGCGGCTAGATGGCGAAACATCACACCATCCAGGCTCGATTCCACTTCCACAGTGGCTTTATCGGTTTCAATTTCGGCAATCACGTCGCCCTTAGCGACCGTGTCGCCTTCCGCTTTGACCCAGCGCACCAATTTGCCCTCGGCCATATCAAAGCCCAATTTGGGCATCGTCACCAGCTCAGCCATTCAAAACCTCCTTGGCCGCATGATAGATATCTTCCGTTTGGGGCAGCGCCAGTTGTTCCAGCTCCGCGTTATAAGGCAGAGGAACTTCAGCCTGCGCCACCCGCTTCACCGGCGCATCTGCATAATCAAATGCCAGCTCATAGATCCGGGAAGCCACCTCCGAACCAACGCCATAGGATCGCCAGCCTTCCTCGGCGATCACAGCCCGATTGGTCCTCTTGAAGGACGCAATGATCGGGTCCATGTCGAGCGGGCGCAGCGAGCGCAGGTCAATCACCTCGGCGTTGATCCCATCCTCGGCCAGCATGTCCGCGGCTTTCAACGCCGCCGGGACCATTTTGGAATAGGCCACAATGGTCACATCATCCCCTTCCCGCTGGACCTTGGACTTTCCCAATGGCTCCAGATAATCTTCATCATCCGGCACTTCGCCTTTGGTCTGATATAGCGTGGCGTTTTCAATGAACAGCACCGGGTCCTCACTGCGGATGGCGCTCTTGAGCAGGCCCTTCGCGTCCGCAGGCGTGCCGGGGGAAACGACCTTCAATCCGGGAAAATGGGCGAAGATCGCATCCGGCGTCTGCGAGTGGGTGGCTGCCAGTTGCCGGCCGCCGCCGCTCACCGCCCGGATAACCAGGGGCAGCTTGAACTGGCCTCCAAACATATAATGCAGCTTGGCCGCCTCATTGATAATGTGATCCATAGCCACGAAGGCAAAATTGATCGTCATCAGCTCCGCCACAGGCCGCAGGCCGGTCATGGCCGCGCCGATTGCACTGCCGACAATGGCCGACTCGGCAATCGGGGTATCCCGGACGCGTCGCTCACCAAAATGGTCGTAAAAACCTTTTGTGACGGCGTAGGTGCCGCCCCAAAGGCCAACTTCCTCACCCTGGATGAACACCCGGTCGTCACGCTCCATCTCTTCCCAAAGCGCTCGTGAGATCGCTTCACGCATCGTCATTCTTGTCATCTTAGCGTCCCTCGCTTTCACGTTCCAGGGCGTAACCGCGGTATTCAACCGGGGTCGGTTCCACATAGATATCCTCGAACAAAGTCGATCTATCCGGGTTGGGGCTGGCCTCGGCAAAGGCTTCCGCATCATCCACAATTTTCATAGCTTCCTCATCCACTGCATCCAATTCCGCCGCAGTGGCAATCTTTCCTTCCATCAATTCTTTACGATAAATCCCAATCGGGTCTTCTTCTTCCCATTTCTTGACTTCTTCTTTATCGCGATAACGTTCCGGATCGCCCATGGAATGGCCCCGATAACGATAGGTCATGATCTCCAACAGGTAGGGTCCGCCTTCCTTGCGGATTTTATCGAGCACCCGGGCCACTTCCTTGCGGACTTCCATCACGTCCATGCCTTCAATGCGTTCATTACGCATACCGTATCCCTCCGCCTTCTGGCGGATTTCAGATACGGCCGAGGCCCGGTCAACGGCGGTACCCATTCCGTATTGGTTGTTCTCACAAACCCAGAGCACGGGCAGGTTCCAAACCTTGCTCAGATTCAATCCTTCATGGAAGAAGCCGATATTGGTGGAGCCGTCGCCAAACATACAGATCGTCACTGCATCATTGTGCCCTTGATAGACATCACCCAGCGCCAGCCCGGCGGCCAGGGGAATGTGCGCGCCGACGATGGCATGCCCGCCCCAAAAGTTAAGCTCCGTATCAGCCATGTGCATCGATCCGCCCTTCCCCTTCGAACAACCGTCCGCCTTACCTAAAAGTTCCGCCATCACCGCGTTGGGGTCAATCCCCGCGCTGATCGCCCAACCGTGGTCGCGGTAGGCCGTGATCAAGCGGTCTTGAGGCTGCCGGACGGAGGAAATCCCCGCGCTGACGGCTTCCTGCCCGATATAAAGATGCAGGAAACCGCCGATCTTGCCCTGTTGATAGAGTTCAGCCGCCCGCTCTTCCAGGCGGCGGATGATGACCATTTCTCGATAAAGGTCAATTGATTCCTTTTTATCCATTCGTAAAAATCCCTTCGTGGGTCGATTTAATACCAAAATTATTCATTCATCAATGAATTATCAGATTTTATTATGATAAATTATACCATTTTAGTCTAGTATTAATTCATAGAAATTTATTAGACCTGCCCTCCCCCCCGATTAAAAACAAAGAGGCTGCCCGGTTGGGCAGCCTCTAAGGATGGTTAACAGGTATTTAGTAAATTAGCCGTTCACAATTTTCGCCTGAGCGGCAGCCAGACGGGCTACCGGCACACGGAACGGCGAGCAGCTGACGTAGTTATTGCCAACCAGGTGGCAGAACTCGATGGAGCTGGGATCACCACCATGTTCACCGCAGATACCAACCTCGAGTTCGGGGCGGACCTTGCGGCCTTCTTCGATGGCAACTTTCATCAGGCGACCAACGCCATTCCGATCCAGAACCTGGAAGGGATTCTTGGGCAGGATGCCTTCATCCACATAGGTGATCAGGAAGTTGCGTTCAGCATCGTCACGGCTGTAGCCAAAGGTCATCTGAGTCAGGTCGTTCGTACCGAACGAATAGAACTCGGCCACTTCAGCGATCTCAGTAGAGGTCAGGGCAGCCCGGGGGATTTCGATCATCGTACCGAACTTATAGCTGAAGGTCACGCCTTTTTCCTCCATCACCTTCTTGGCAATGGAGACAAGTTCGGGCTGGACTTTCTTCAGCTCATTCACATGCCCGGTCAGCGGGATCATGATCTCGGGATGGACATCAATGCCCTTGAGGGCAGCGTCGCTGGCGGCCCCAAAGATCGCCCGCACCTGCATGCGCATGATGTCAGGGAAGACAATACCGAGGCGGATGCCGCGCAGACCCATCATGGGGTTGCTTTCATGCAGCTTGGTGACCGCAGCGAGCATGGTTTCTTTTTCAGCCAGACCCTTGGTCTCGCCTTTGCAGCGCATTTCGGTCACTTCCACGAGGAGTTCTTCCTGCGAGGGCAGGAACTCATGCAGCGGTGGGTCGATCAGGCGGATGATAACCGGATAACCGTCCATCGCCTCGAACAGACCATAGAAATCCGAACTCTGGGAGGGCAGCAGTTTTTCAAGAGCCGAGAAGTAAGCCTTAGCAGCGCCGGCGTTCTTCAATTCTTCCTTGGATGCTTTCAGTTCAGCTTCCACTTCCGCACGAACCGCGTCGTTCAAGTTCTGACCATCAATCTTGCCGGTCTTCAGGGCGTGCTCAAGCCGGTCAACGTTGTTGATGATCGCCTGGGCGTCATCAGCGTTCAGAATCATTTCCTGAACGAAGGGCAGCCGTTCTTCTTCGAAGAACATGTGCTCGGTCCGGCAAAGGCCAATACCCTTGGCGCCAAAGGAGCGAGCGCGACGGGCATCTTTGGGATAATCAGCGTTGGCCCAAACCTGCAGTCGGGCAATCTCATCCGCCCAGGAAAGCAGAGTCATCAGTTCGGTTTGTTCTTCGATATTGGGAGCTGTAAGATCGAGCTTGCCGATGAAAGCCTCGCCGGTGGCGCCATCGAGGGAGATCCACTCACCCGCTTTGACCGTCACACCATTGGAGGTCATCTCAAGTTTCGCGCCATCAATGCTCATCATGGAAGCGCCAACCACACAGGGCACGCCAAATTGGCGGGCAACCACAGCCGCATGGGAAGTGGCGCCACCCTCGGAGGTGAGGATACCCTTGGAAGCGAGCATACCATGGACATCATCAGGCTTGGTGAAAGGCCGGACCATAATCACATCCTGGCCTTCGGAAACAGCCATCTTCTGGGCCGTATCGGCATCAAAATAAACCTGACCAACCGCAGCGCCTGGGGAGGCGTTCACACCGGTGGCGAAGAGCTTGCCGGCATCGCGGGCGGCCTGCATCGTGGCGGCGTCAAACTGCGGGTGCAGCATCTGATTGACCTGATCGGGTTCCACGCGCATCACAGCGGTTTCCTTGTCAATCAGGCCTTCATTCGCCATATCCACCGCGATCTTAATCGCAGCTTTGGCGGTTCGCTTGCCATTCCGGGTCTGGAGCATCCACAAGCGGCCTTTTTCAATCGTGAATTCAACGTCCTGCATATCGTTGTAGTGTTTTTCGAGCCGGGCAGCGATATCCATGAACTGGCCGAAGACCTCGGGAAGGTCATCTTCCATCTTGGCAATCGGTTTGGTGTTGCGGATACCGGCCACAACATCTTCACCCTGCGCATTCAGCAGATATTCACCGAAGACTTTCCGCTCACCGGTCTGGGGATCGCGGGTGAAGGCGACGCCTGTGCCCGAATCCCAGCCCATGTTACCGAAGACCATGGTCACGATGTTCACACCGGTACCGAGATCGTCAGGAATGTTGGCGCGGCGGCGATAGTCAATGGCGCGCTTGGCATTCCAGGAATTGAAGACGGCTTTGGTGGCCAGTTCGAGCTGTTTGACGGGATCCTGCGGGAAATCGAAGCCCTTGGCTTTCTTCACCACGGCTTTGAATTTCTCGGTCAGTTCCTTGAGGTCCTCAGCGCTCAGGTCAGTATCGCTGGCCGCGCCTTTTTCCTCTTTGAAGCTATCCAGAACATCTTCAAAAGCTTCGTCCGGGATCTCCAAAACAACCGACCCAAACATCTGGATCAGCCGGCGATAGGAGTCATAGACGAATCGCTCATTTTCGGTCAATGCAACCATGCCTTTGGCGGTGTCATCATTCAGACCGATATTCAAAACGGTGTCCATCATGCCGGGCATGGACATCTTGGCGCCGGAACGGCAGGAAACCAATAAGGGATTGGCGGGATCGCCAAATTTCTTATCGGTTTGTTCTTCAACGACCTTCAGTGCAGCCAGGGCCTGGTCCCACATATTCGCGGGGAAGGACCGATGGTCCTGGTAAGCGATACACGCTTCGGTTGTGATGGTGAAGCCGGGGGGAACAGGAACGCCAATCCGGGTCATTTCGGCCAGGTTTGCACCCTTGCCGCCCAGCAGACCGCGGACGTTGTCCCAACTACCAGCATATTTTTCCGCTTGTTCAACTTCGTTGAACAAATAAACCCATTTCTTTTCTGACATGCTTCCTCCTAAAATAACAATCAAACAAAACTTATAACGCGGAAAGCGTAAAATTACTTACAAACACATAATTTTACCATGAAGGTTAAAGAAATCAACCGGACCCACAGATGATTAGCACTTGTTCCGCCTTCAATTCTTCTATAGGATATATCAATTTGGCTAATAATTTGTAAAGATTTCTGGAACCCAATTTTCCGGATTGTGGGGATTTATAAGCTACAATTAAAAATATAGGGTTTATGATGAGTATTGAAATCCATCCAATCGAACCAACCGATATTCCAGCCATCCATCAAGCCGTGGAAACCTTGTGGGGCAGCCATGTTATTATCGTCCACCTGAAGCAGTATAATTGCGACGATTTGCCCGGGTTTGCTGCATTTATGGAAGGTGACCTGGTGGGTTTTCTCCATTATGAAATCAGGGATGAGGTCTGTGAAGTCATGACTCTGGCTTCCTTAACCAACACTCGAGGGATCGGCACCGCTCTAATGTCCGCTGCCGAACGCATTGCGGTCGAGGAACACTGCTTCCAACTTCAGGTGACCACGACGAATGATAACCTGCACGCCATTGCGTTCTACCAGCATCGAGACTTCCAGATCAAGGAAGTGTTCCCGGGGCGAATCGAGCAGGCTCGGAAAATTAAACCGTCCATCCCCCTGATCGGCGAAAGTAGCATCCCCATTGAAGATGAAATCCTCCTGGAAAAAGAACTCTGAACCAATGAACAAAAAGGTGAACCAACCTATGAAGAAAAACACTCTGTTTGTGACGCTCCTCCCCCTCTTTCTGCTCCTATCCGCCTGTCGTGCCACACCGGCTGATTCGACGCCCGCCCTAACATCAACAGAAGCCCCGGCAATCACCGCTACCGAAGCCATCAGCGTTGGTCCATCCGCTTCACCCACGTCATCTCCACTCGCACAGCTAGCGACTTCGGACGGTCCTTTCCTGCTGATCCAAACGGATGCCCAGACCTATGAAATCATTGATTTCGCCCTTGGTGAATATTTTCCCGTGGACTTGCCGGTTGAGGGCGTTAAAGTCGGCCTCAGCGGAAGCCTGTCTCCAAGCAAGACAATCCTGAAACTCCCAATTGAGGCGGACCAATTGCGGTTGTTCAACATCCTCACCGGTGCGATCCAAACGATTGATCTGCCCAATGAAGGATTCGATGCCGACCAGACCGCCGATCTGGCTCAATCAGCCTTTGAAAGTATGGGCCTATCCTCCGAGGCTGCTCTGGATGCCGTTCAGGTATCCTACGCCAATTCAATTGCCAATGTGCAGTGGTATCAGGACGATGACCATCTGCTGGCGGTCATCACCGGGTCGCCAACCAGCACCCAGTTAGCCCTGGTTAATGCCGCCACGAACCAGGTGGAAACGCTCGAATCGCTGCCCGGCCTGGTGGAAAGTTTCACCCGCTCCGGTGAATGGGTCCTGATTAAAAAAGGTTATATCAACGAACCGGGTTATGCTCGGGATGACCAGTATTATGTCCTGAACCTTGATACGCTGGC
>CAYUSC010000033.1:0-1281 GCA_964447265.1 uncultured Candidatus Brevefilum sp. | reverse complement strand
TCCGGTTCGCCCCTGACCGAATCGACGCTTCCTGAACCCTGTTCACCCGTCAAAGTCACCGACGAAGCGATCATTGTAAATTGTGAAACGGAAAGCCTGATCCTGGATAGCGACCTTGCGGCGCAGTCCTTCGGCGACCCGATTTTCCTGCTATCCGGCTCTCCCGACGGCGCTCAGTGGGTCCGGGTCAACCGCTCCGGGCAGACCACCTTGCTCGATTCTTCCTTTGCCAGCCCCCAACCCATCGAATTGGAAGGCGCGGCCCTGGAAGTGCGCTGGCTGCCGGATTCCTCGGCCTTCCTCTATCGCACCCTTGGCAAGCTCTACCTCTATGACCTGGCTGGGGGAGAGAGTACTTTACTGCTCGAATCCGCCCTCTTGGGTGACTACGCGAATATTAATGCGACCTGGATCACGCTCCCGAATTAGCTTGGCATCCTTCGGATTTTCGAATGAGCCAAATCCTGTATAATTCAATCAAACCATTGAACTGATCCCGAGGTGCTATGAATATTCTCATCTTAGGTGGAAAGCGTTTTCTGGGGATTGCCCTGGTGGAAGCGATGCTGAAAGCCGGCCATACCCCCACGCTCTTCAATCGCGGCCAAACCAATCCCGACCTCTTTCCCAATGTCAAAACTTTGATCGGCGACCGGGAGAAGGATCTCAGCGCGCTGAAACGGCGGAAATGGGATGCGGTGATCGATACCTGCGGATTCCTGCCGCGAGTCGTGCGCGAATCGGCTAAGATGCTTTCCAACAAATGCGAGACCTATGTCTTCATCTCAACTGTTTCCGTCTATAAGGATTATCGCAACCCCGATATTCAGGAAAATTACCCCCTGGCTGAACTGGAAGATCCAACGGACGAGAACTATACCGGGCCAGCCTATGGACCCCTCAAAGCCCTCTGCGAATATGAAATCCAACAGAACTTCAAAGGTAAACTGATCGTTGTCCGGCCGGGGCTGATCGTTGGTCCTAATGACCCCACCGACCGCTTTACCTATTGGCCGTGGCGGGTCGCCCAGGGCGGTAAAGTCCTGACACCCGGACCACCCAGCGACGACCTGCAGTTCATTGATGTCCGCGATCTGGCCAGTTTCATCCTCACCCTGATCCAGCAAAACGCCAGCGGCGTTTTCAATGCCGTCGGCCCCAGGAACCCGGCCAATTTCGGGTCTCTGCTGGTCGCCTGCCGGGAAGCTGCCGGTTCTGATGCTTCGTTTATCTGGGCTGATGAGCGTTTCCTTTTAAAAGAAGGGGTCGCACCCTGGGTGG
>CAYUSC010000032.1:5684-25149 GCA_964447265.1 uncultured Candidatus Brevefilum sp. | reverse complement strand
CAGTTTCCGTGGTGAGGGCCTTGGTGCCATCCAGCTTATTGAAATAGGCCTGGGCTACCGCAGTGTTGCACTTATGACTCCCGGAAATGGATGCACCTTCATTTTTGAAATAGATATGGGCGGGCGTATCCAGGATTTTCTCCAGCCGGCGGGCGCGGATCAGCGGCGTGGGCCGCCAGAGCTTGTAGATCTCCCGCACTTCTTCGGGAATATCAATGTAGCGATCCGTACTGACCTCCTGTTGGATCAGAGACATCGGGAACAGCACATTCAGGAATTCCGGCGTGATCGGCTCCAGCGTCTGCGGGTTGAGCACCGGCGCGGGCGGCATGGGTAGGTCCGCATTGACGTTGTACCAATGTTTGGGGATATCGGTATCGTTCAGCAGATATTTATATTGATCGTCAGACATTGTATTACCTCCAGGTTTTAAAAGGGTTGGATAATGGCCAGAGTAATGGGACCGGAAATTAAAAAACGCTCATCCCAATATTGGGACGAACGTTTTGTCCGTGGTGCCACCCAGTTTAGGCAACCCTTTAATCAAAAAACCCGTTGGTGTGCAACGGGAAAAAAGGCCAGCCTCACTCATTACTCAGGTACGGCAGTCTTGGACTGCGTATACCATTCACCTTGATAACGGCGGTGTGTCCGTTTGAAGCTAATGGTTGCCTTTCGCTTCAAAAACTCCGAGGCCCATTCAACATTCCCGTGTGTACAGCTTCTCACCAACCGCTGCTCTCTGTGACACCGTGAAACTGCCTACTCTTCCTCATCAACGTCTGTCTATATGAGATTGTTGTCCCTTATTATAGGCAAACCGCCCCGCTTGTCAAGGGCAGTGCGATATATCAATCGGTTGCCTTCAGGAACAGGTCAAAGTCACCAAAGGAAATCCTCTGGTATTTTTCACTATATACCGCAATCTCCTGCTCAGTGCAATCCTCACAGATGATCGCCCCTGGCTGAAAATTCTGGTCCAAGAATTTTTGTGAGTTGGCATTTGCGGACACCCACTCCATCCGTAAATCCGCAACCGGCGCACCCAACAGCACCCACAGTGGATACTCCTCGCTGTGATCCGTCAGGTTTAGCCCCACTTCGGTAATCCCCAGGGCTTTGATCTCAGCCGTCATTGCCAGGTATGGCTCGTAATCCTCCGGATTGGTCGCAAAATAAAGCTGATTCCGATCGCCCTCTAGCACACTGGTCGTTGTGGTTCGTTCCGGATTGACCACAAGCGGCCGTTCCTGAGTCTGGAAGATCCAGGGAATGGCGCAGATCAACAAAATCGCTGCGAGGATGCCCTCCACCTGGTATTTCTCAAATTTATCCAGAAAAACCGCGATGACAGGGCCGAACATAAAAAAGAAGGTCAGTTGTAACCGCCCACCAGTGTTCGTCCATTTAAAGGTAATGCAGTACAACAGAATCGATAACAGGATCATTGCAGCATAGATCAAAACACCCCGGTATTCCTTGCCCAGGATGACCATTCCGATCACAGCCACCAAACTGATTAAAAAGATCATCAAGTGGATAGGGTTGCTGCTGGTCTGCTCGGAGGTACTACCTTCGGGAATATAGAAAATGCCATCCACCGACGTTCGGGAATCATTGATGGCCTGGCGCAAATCCTCATGCAGCCCTAAAAGATAATTGCGCGTCCAGAAATCCGCATTCATTCCTGGCAGCTGGGCATGCAGGACAAAGTTTCGACTGATATTGGAGATCAACACCTTCCAATTACGGATCTCATTGGTTTGCACGGTCAATGCCTCTGATGAATAGACCTGCCCGTAATCCTCTTGGTTACGCAGTAAGGTTCCCCCGTTGATCACACCCATGATGACCAAAGCAGCCAGCGCCCAGAGCAGCATCCGCCCCACCCCCAATCGCCGCCATAGAGCAACAACCCCATAAACTGCAAAAGGCAACAGGAAAATCAACGCGACCGGATGGGTCAGCACTGCCAACGCCGCCGATAGGGCCGACAGCAGCAGGAAGAAAGGCTTCTGTGATTTCCGGGTAAAGAAAAGCAGCATCAGAATCGCGCTCAAGGTCCAAAAGGTCACCAACATGTAGCCGGTCGAGCTGGTGGCCTGCGTAACCGCCACCGGTAAGGTTGCGCCAAAGATTGCGGCGAAACGCCGCCCTCTGATTGTGGCACCCAGGACATCCGCCAGGCTGGCAGCCGCGGCAATCGCGCCGACATAAGCCACCCACGCCACCATATTGGCAGTCCGGTCGGACCCCGTGAAGACATACAGATTTAACTGGATTATTTCCGCCCCCGGCGCACCGCTATTTTGGGCTTCAATCTCCGTGGCGAAATGATCGAGGCTCTGGTTTTGCGCCCAATGCGCCACCCGACTCATCCCGGAAACCATCGACTCGCTGGCATTGGGCGGTGAAGTGAACGCGACGACAGCAGTAACCACCAGTACCAGGATTAGGAGGGTATCCAGAACAAAGCCGAACCAGGTATCGCGGTGATAGACCACCGGCAGCCGTAAAATCCTGCGATTCTTGAGCCTGAGCCAGATCCAAAGGAACCCAGCCAGGATAGGAAGCGACCAGACGATTGATAGGGCGACCCGGTTGATCGCGTGGAGCAAGCTCAAAGCCTCCGTGCTGACAACGAGATATGCTGACCAAATGATCGCCGCCTGTACCAGTGACACCCGCCAGCTTGGTTCCCGATCCCGGTTGCCAATGAAGATCCAGACACCTATAAAGGAGAGGATCGCTAATACAAACATAAATGCTCCATTATCTCAACGTCAATCCGATAGAGAGGATTCTCTCAATATTAGAAATTTTCCCGGTCAATATCCTGCCAGGTGACGCCCTCTGGAACGGCTATAAAAGCTGCCAGGTGCGGGTAAATCCGTCCTATCGCTTCATGGACCTTCAGCGCCACGCGCCGGATGGAGAAATGGGCATTCTCCGCCGCACGCAGCCGGCAAAGGGTGAATGCTTCCCGCAGGTTGAGGGTGAAGAGCACCCGCCGGTAGAAGCCGTTGGGGACAATGTATCCGGCGATATCCGAATTGAACGCCCAAAGGTCCCGGTATAGATTTTCGGCCTGGCCCATCGCTTTTCGATATTCAGCCTCACAACCGGAAGCAACGATCGCTTTCGGGATGGCATAACCCAACAGGGCTGTCAGCGGCTGCACGGTCTGGGTCATCATCCGGTGGCGCTTAAACTCAAAATAGGCGCCCTGGTCCATGACCGTTTCAAAGGTCATCTGGGCATACTCAAATTCGCGCAAGGGCTGGTCAAATGGCCCACGTTCCGCCATCAGTTCCTGTACCAAAGATTGCTTGCCTGCCTCGTCTGACTGGCGGACATAAGCCAGGCAGGCCTCGAAGGATGCTTCCGGTGAAAAGCGGAAGAGGATCGCGGCCAGGATCTTTTCTTCGCCATCCGCGTCATAATCAACCAAGGTGAAATCATCGCTGGGCGCTGGCACGACTCGCTCCGCCAGCAGGGACATCTTTTCCGTCGTTTTCATCAGATAAGCATTGCAGCCCGCATATTTGATCAGGGTTGGGGCTTCTTCCTTTCCCACCTTCAGCACCCACTCCCCAATCTGCCGGACCTCATCCAGTGGCGAGCTGAGCATCTTGCAGATCGCATATTCCAGAGCGCGCGCATTGATCGTCACACCCACATTGGCCAGCGAGGCAGCCGGTAAGAGAAACCGGCAGATATCCACCGAAGCGGGCTTGATCCGGCGCTCAAAGGCGCTGTCGCTCTCATCGGGGCCTTGTGGGTAGGTTTCCCTCAGCCAGGCTTGGACACGTGGAATGCAGTACTGATAGGTATCAAATAAATTCTGGCAGGTCTGCCGGAATTTATCTTCCAGAGGCTGACCCTTCAATTCTTCGGGGAAATAAAAAGCATCCGCATCCCATTGCTGGTAGCGGGTGGATTTTTCAGTATAGGAGGCCAGGCGGTTACTCTCGATGGTCTCAATCGCCAATCGGGAGACGTTTTCCAAAGCCAGGTGCAACACAGCGTGTTCGGCGACCGAGGCGTGCCCATACCCCACCACCCACTTCTCATGGAACTGGGCGGCGCGCGCATCCGTCAACTCAGCCGCGATCACATCAAACGGCTCCGGTGACCGGGAAGTTTTGGCAAATGCGACTGCAATGGTTTCTGGGCTGAGGTCCCGGGGGCTGAGTAAATAGATCCGTCTAGGTTTGGTCATGGCTGAATATCCTTCGGGCCGTGGCTTTATCGCGTTCTATTTGAGCGAGAAATGTCTCCACACCGGAGAATTTCTGCTCATCTCTGATCTTTTCGATGAATTTAAGTTCCAAATGCTCCCCATAGATATTACCATCAAAATCGAGGATATGAGTTTCGATGTTAGGCAGTTCCTGCTCCTCAAAAGTCGGCCTGAGGCCGATATTGGTGATCCCCTGGTAGGTCTTGCCATTCAGGACCGGTCGGGTGGCGTAAACCCCAATAGCCGGGAGCAGTTTCTTTGACCAGTGGTCGATATTCGCGGTCGGCAGCCCGATCCTGGATCCCCGGTCAGATCCATGAGTCACCAAACCGCTCACGCCGTAAGGCCGACCCAGCATTTCTGCTGCCTGCCGCACATCCCCCTCTCCCAATGCCTGCCGGATGCGGGTCGAGGAGATCTCACCACCGCCAAACTCGACCGGATGCAGTGCCTCCAAAGAGAAACCGATTTTCTCGCCAATCTGCCGGATCACCGGGATGGTTCCCCCCCGATTCTTGCCCAGGGCGAAATCGTCACCCACCATTAAAACCTGCAATCCCAGTTTATCCTTCAGGGCTTGAAGGAAAATCTCCGGGGAGAGCCCGGCAAAATCCCGATCAAATCGGAAGGTGATCACCTCATCCACGCCCAACGCTTTCAATTGGGCGGTTTTTTCCTCCGGCGTCGTCAGGTAGAAAGGTTCCTGAACATGTCCAAATAAATCAGCAGGATTGGGATAAAACGTGATCACAACCGTGGGCATTTCCATTGAAAATCCGCGCTGAACGATTTCGTTGATGATAAATTGATGGCCTTTGTGAACGCCATCAAAATTCCCGATCGTCACACAGGATTTCTGATACGGCAATACCGGTAATTTTTCAAAAGCAACAATATTCAATGAATTCTCAGCGCCCTGCATGGTTATTTCCCAGCTTAGAAAAAGCGCCCTTCGTCAATTGAATGAAGAAAGGGCGTTTTATGATTTTTATTGACCTGAATGGCTCAGGAGAAAAACACCTTTCGCGGCTGCCATTCCTTTTCTTCAGGAACATATTCAAGCAAAGCCACCAACTCACCTTGCTGGCTCACAGCGCGAACCCAATTGTCCGGATTTGCGGGCGCTTCCTCATCGGGAATTCGGTGACCATGGCGGATCAGATCCACCTCTTCATAGGTCAGTTCCCGTGAAGGCCAGTCCGAGAGCGCTTCGGCAGCCGGGATCAGGTACTTATACCAATCGCCATTATCGAAGGCTTCCTGCAGCTTGCGGAGTTGAACGGCATCCCGCAATGCGAATTCGCCGCTCTTGGTCCTGCGCAGGCCCACCAGATGACCGCCACAACCCAGAGCCTCGCCGAGGTCATTCGCCAGTGAACGGACATAGGTACCTGAGGAACAATAGACATCGACAATCGCTTCGGGTGTATCCCATTCCAACAGTTCCAGATGATAAACGTCAATTTCCCGGGGCTCCAGCTCCACTTCTTCACCATTCCGGGCCATCTCATAAGCCTTGCGGCCGTTGATTTTCTTGGCGGAATAAGCCGGCGGAACCTGTTCGACCGTACCCTCAAATTGGGTCAGGGCTTCTTCGATCTGTTCCTGAGTGAAGTTCACCGGCCCGCGGCGGGTGATCTCACCCTCAGAATCGTAGGTATCCGTACTTTCACCCAAACGGATGATCGCCTGGTACCGTTTATCCGAGGCCGAGACATATTCACTCAGCCGGACAGCGGGACCAACCAGAACGACTAAAACGCCAGAGGCGCGTGGATCCAGGGTGCCTGTGTGGCCTGCCCGTCGGATGCCGGTCCCTCGCCGAACGACTTGCACAACATCGTGCGAGGTCATACCAATTGGTTTATCAATAACCAGTACCCCTGAGACAGCATTCTTTACATCAAATTCTTGTTCGCTCATATTTCTTCCACACTCCCCTGGGATAATTGGGTGTTCTCCTTAATTCAGATTATAACTTGCCAATAAATCGCGTGTCTTTTCGACCACACGCGCCATAATTTCATTGAGATCGCCGTCGATATCTGCGCCGGCCGCGGCCGCATGACCACCACCGCCAAAGCTAAATGCGATTCCAGAAACGTCCAACCCGGGCCTTGCCCGCCAACTGACTTTAACCTGATTATGCTCTTGTTCAATGAAAATGAGTGCAATCTCGGCCTCTCTGACCGCAGACAACACATTTACCAAATCGGCATCATCATTTCCAGCATAACCGATTTTTTCCCGGTCAGCAAGGGTCAGACTGGTCCAAACCAAACCATTCTCGGATTCGAGCCGATTCAAACCGGCTCCCCAATACCGTACCGCTTTATATGATTTCAACACCAATTCTTCCCGATAGATATGGGCCAGATCAGCGCCGAGGTCCATCAAGGCAGCGGCCCTGCGCATTACGGAAGAATCTACATTAGATGTACGGAAACCAATCGTATCACCCACCAGGCCCGAAAGGAGTGCATTGGCAGAGCCTTCATTAAAAGCCAATCCCCAACCAGGAATATGGTCATAAAGAATCGCGGCAGTGGCCACCTGTTCAGGTTCAACCACATTGAATGCCCCAAAATTGAGGTTGGTCTTATGATGGTCCACAACCAGGTCCGGTGCGCCATATCCATTGAGGGCATCACCGACCCGGGCGGGGTCAGAGCAATCCACAACGATGACCATATCGAAAGTGCCATCGGCTTTCCGGACAATCTGATTACTGCCGGGTAAATATTCAAATTTTGATGCGCCATCCTGCAGGACCATCTGAACTTCTTTCCCTGCTTGTTGGAGCGCCAATCCCAATCCAAGAACCGACCCGGCGGCATCCGCGTCCGGTCGGACATGGGATACAATCAGAATTCGGTTACTTGCTGCAATTTTGTCTTTAATCTTAAGATCAGTTTCCTTCGTCATCCATTTCCTCAACATTATTTACTTCGGTCTCAGCGTCTTCTTTGGCGATCGCTAATCGTTCAGCCTGGATCTCAGCCAGCAGGGATTCGATCCGGTCCGCTTTCTCAGGCGTGTCATCCCAATAGAAACGCAGCTTGGGCATCACTCGCAGCTTGACCACCCGGCCAAGTTCATAACGCAAAAAACCTGCAGCACTGCGCAGCCCACCCAAGATCTCTGCGGCCTGTTCTTCACCAACCAGCGATGAGACATAGATATTGGCAAAGTCCAATTCACGATCCACCGTGACGTCTGTTATGTAGGCACCTTCAACCCGAGGATCATTCACCTTGGTTTCCAGCAAGATCGTCATAACTTCCCGAATCTGGTCCTGAATTCTTTGTAATCTAATACCTGAAGGCATGATTCAAATCCTTTACTAGAACTTCTGCTCCTCAATGACATAACATTCGAGCAGATCACCCTCTTCAAACTCGTGGAATTGCTTCATTGTTATGCCGCATTCAAAACCTTCCCGGACTTCACGGACATCATCCTTACCACGTTTAAGTGACCCGATCTCACCTTCATAAATGGCATTGCCATTCCGGATCACTCTGATCTTACCATTCCGGCGAATTTCACCGTCAATCACCCGGCAGCCGGCAGCCATGCTGAACCTCGAAACTTTAAAGATCGCCAAAACCTTTGCCTGGCCAATGACCTTCTCAACCAATTCCGGTTCCAACATACCTTTGATAGCTTTTTCGATATCCTCGGTGAGCCGATAAATAATCGTATAAAGCCGGATGGAGACACGTTCTTTTTCCGCCAGCCGCTCCGCTGCATTATCCGATTCAACCGCGAACCCAACCACAATGGCATCGGAGGCAGCCGCCAGCATAACATCGCTTTCGGTGATGTTACCCGTTTCTGCATGCAGGATTTTAATCGAAACTTCCTGCTCTTTATCGCTGATTTCGTTTAATGAATTCACAATCGGTTCCAGCGAACCCTGGACATCGGCCTTGACGATCAGACGCAATTCCTGTTCCTCGCCGGCCTGTAATTGTTTAAACAGGTCTTCCAGAGTGGCTTTACGAGCCGTGGTATGAGTATGCTGTTGGGCTTCAAGTTCGGCAACCATCGCCCGGGCTTCTTTCTCAGAAGGGACTTTCTTGAAAAGGTCGCCAGCCGCGGGGACATCGTTCAAGCCCATCACCATAATCGGCGTGGAGGGACCGGCCTGTTTGATCCGTTCACCGCGATAATCAAACATCGCTTTGATTCTGCCAAAGGCTTTCCCGGCCAGAATAGTGTCGCCCACTTTAATCGTGCCGTTCTGAAGCAGCAAGGTTGCCATCACGCCGCGGGTCTTGTCTAATTCAGCTTCAACGACGGTTCCCAGGACGGCCCCGTTGGGGTTGGCTTCGATCTTATTATTCTCCGCCACCAGCAAAATCGCTTCCATCAGGTCATCCAGACCCTGTTTCTTCTTTGCTGAAACCGGCACCACGATCGTATCGCCATCCCAATCATCCGGGACCAACCCAATTTCAGAGAGTTGGCGTTTGACCAGATCGGGATTTGCGCCGGGGAGGTCCATCTTGTTCATTGCCACAACGATCGGCACCTGGGCGGCTTTGGCGTGGTTGGCGGCTTCCTTGGTCTGCGGCATCACGCCGTCATCCGCAGCAACCACCAAAATCACAATATCCGCACCCTGAGCACCGCGCGCCCGCATGGATGTGAAAGCCGCGTGGCCAGGGGTGTCCAGGAAGGTGATCTTGCGGCCATTATGGTCAATCTGATAGGCGCCAATATGCTGGGTGATACCGCCCTCTTCCCCACCGGCAACGTTAGTTTGGCGAATTGCATCCAGAAGTGAAGTTTTGCCATGGTCAACGTGACCCAACATGGAGATAACAGGGGGACGGGGTTTCAAATCTTTTTCGTCTTCATCCGCAATCATCCGCCGCCAGAGGGGAATCTCGCCCTGGTCTTCCTTTGTTTCCACAACGATCTGTTCCAACTCCGGTTCAAAACCCAGTTCGCTGGCAACAACCGCGGCTGTATCAAAATCAACGGTCTGATTAATGCTGGCCATAACACCATTGGCCATCAAAACTTTGATGACCTGAATGGGGCTGGCCTCCAATTTTTCGGCTAAATCCCGTACGCTGATGCTAAAAGGCAGGATGATTTGTTTATTGTCATTATCGCTCACACAACACCTCCATGTTTTCCCCTACCTTGAGATAAATGAGGTATCTCAAAGCCGTTTTGAATATTGAACTGCTCCGGAGCGACCAGATGATCTTAACTCATCCCGACAATTCCTCTGCCCTCTTCATCGCTGGCTCGTCTTCCGGGATATGCTCCTCCATATAGGTCAGGAGCGCCTGCTTATCCAATTCGCTAAGCTCAGCTTTGAGTGCATGGCCAAGACCGCTTTTCATTCCGCGTACCCAACAGGATCGCTGGTCGTGCAAATAGGCGCCACGACCGTGAGCTTTTCCGGTGGGGTCCACCTGGACCCCATCCGGGCTATTAACAATCCTGATCAAGGAACGCTTCGGCAAGACTTCGCGACAGCCGACACAGGTCCGCTGAGGGATATGCTTGCTGCGACGTTTGGTTTTCTTGACCATCTAATCGCTTCTCATACTTTGTCTACCAGTCTTCCCATCCATCCTGTTCATCAAAGTTGGGCCGACGTTTCTTCTTACTTTTCTTTTTCTTCGTTCCAGCTTTTGCGGCGTCCGAGGTCGTGTCTTCTTCGACAAACCTGGGTTTCTCATCTTCATAATAGCCGTATTTGCGTGCGTCATAGGAGAAGAGCTTATCAAAGTTATCTTCCTCTTCTTCCTGTTCTTTCTCGGGCGCTTTTTCAGGCGCTTTCTTCACGGCAGGTTTCACAGGCTCAGGTTCAACAACGGCTACCTCAACCTCTGGCTCTTCAACAACGTCAATTTCCGGTTCAGCAACCGTTTCCTTTGCAGGCTCTTCCGGCGTTAAGACAGCAACTTCTTCAGCCTCTGCGCCTTCGGCAGCGAGATCGGCTTCCACCTCAGGGATGGCTGCTTCGGCCGGTTCCTGAGCTTCAATTTCAATCTCAGCTTCAACCGGGACCTGAGCCTTAGCCTGGGCTTCCGCTTCGGCAGCGGCCAGTGCGGCAGCTTCTTCCGGTGTGATCCGCAGAGCATCGGTCAGCTCTTTGATCTCTTCGTAGGCTTTCGGGCCAATGCCATTCATCGCCAGGACTTTGTCACCGTCCAGGCGCATTTGCAAAACCAGTGCGCCCAGAGTGTCAATACCGGCTTCCTGCAGGATATAAAGGAGATGTTCCTTAAGGTCAACATCCAGAATATCGATATCGAAGGTTAATGGCGGCACGGAAGCGTAGGCTTCTTCGTAACGGCGCCTTTCTTCCAGGTCTTCTTCCCGGCGTTTCTTTTCAACGCGGCGTTCCACCCGGTCCACAAAGGCAGCCATGAAATCGTAATCTTCCGGCGGCAGCGGACGTCCTTCGGCTTTCTTTTCCAAAAGCACGGAAAGCTTTTCCATCGATTCGCTTTCGCGGTCTTTCATCTCGGCATATTTGGGATCGTTATTCAGCTTATGCATCGATTCGCCGGCAGCTTCGGCCAGGCTCTTGATGTCAATTCGCCAGCCGGTCAGCTTGGCAGCTAAACGGGCATTTTGTCCATCCCGTCCGATGGCCAGAGAGAGTTGATCTTCCGGCACAACCACTGTGGCGGTGCTGCCTTCCTCGCCGTATTCCATCAGGTAAACGCCCAAAACACGGGCAGGACTGATGGCTTTGGAGATGAATGCTGCGGTATCATTGCTCCACTCGATCACATCGATCTTTTCGTCGTTCAATTCCCGCACGATGGCCTGGATCCGGACGCCGCGGACGCCCACGCAGGCGCCAACGGGGTCAATGCCCTGCTGGGTCGCCGAAACGGCAACTTTGGCCCGTTGGCCGGGCTCGCGGGCGATGGAACGGATCTCAACCACACCGTGGTAAATTTCAGGAACTTCGTTTTCCAACAGCCGCCGCAGGAAGTTGCGGTGCGCCCGCGAAAGGAAGATCTGCGGGCCGCGGCTGGTTTCCTTCACGTCATAGATCAAAGCCCGAATGCGGTCATGCACACGAAGATGTTCTCGTGGGATCATATCTTTACGAAGCATCAGGCCTTCGGCCTTCTTATCGAGGCCAATGGTAGCTCCCCGGCCGCTGATCGCCTGGACGACGCCGCTGACGATCTCACCGACCTGCTTCTCGAAGTAGTCGAACTGAATTTCACGTTCGGCTTCACGAATCCGCTGCTGGATCACCTGACGGGCCGTCTGCGCGGCAACCCGGCCGAAATCATCAGGCGTCGTTTCAACAACGACCATATCGCCCAATTCGGCTTCAGGATCAACCTTTCGTGCTTCGCTCAGGAGAACTTCAGTCCGTTCATCCTGAACATCTTCTACAACCTCTTTTTCAGCAAAGATTTCGATATCTCCTGAATCCATATCGACCTTTGCTTCTACCAGCTGGGCATTAGAGGCATTAACCGCCCTTCGATAGGCAGAAACAAGGGCAGACTCGAGCGCTTCCAGGATCACGTCCTTGGATAGCTGTCGATCTTCCACAACCTCATTAAATGCCAGTGCGAATTCACTCTTCATGTTGCCACTTACTCCATCAAATATTCTTGCATGATACACAGAAAAGTGGGGGACACCCACTTTTCGACGGAAAGGGTATAAAACATAAGCCTAAGCTTAATAACTCACCTAGGATTTTAGCACAAAGTCAAAGGTGGTGCAAGCCATTGGTGCCCAGGGAGAAAAGATGGTGGCCAACGCTCTGTCATCAACGTTTCCGCTTCTTTCCAAAGCGTTGACCATTCTCCGATCTTCCCCCCCCCTAATAAAAAGTTATCCGCTTGTTTTATTCGACATCGATCAGAACGGCCCTGACCACCAGGCGGTAATCATATGCGCCTGTGTCTTCATTAAATTCTCGACAGGTCATCAGGTTCAACCAGGAATAATCGTCTTCCTTTTCGATCAGGCTCATATCGGTGGGTTCAATTGTCAGTTTCGAACGCACTTCAAAGATATACGATTCGCCATTCAAATGGACAATGATCCTATCGCCCCATTTCAGGGTATTGAGGTCCACAAAGGGACCGGGCTGATCGTAAGCATTCCAGACATGGCCGGTCACAACCGAGTTGCCGGGCCAGGTCGGGAAGGTCGTTCCCGCGAGCCAGCCGGCATCCTCACCCAGCCAGGTGACATCCCAGCCGGATTCCGTCTCGGGTACGCCGACAATGTCCATTTTCACACCCAGCGAGGGGATCTCAAGCCACAAATTCGAGTAGGTATTATAGGCCATGGATTGCAACGGCAGGGCTGTGATCTGGTTGGGCGCGAAACCGGTGGTCGGCAGTGTTTCAACCGTCTCCTTGGGTTTATCCCGTTCGACAACAGCCTCATCCGTATCCGACACCGGGTCTTCGTTGGGGTCATAACCCATGGCGGTCGCCACATTTTCAATGCTGCCAGCATCGATATCGGACTGCGTGATTGTGTATGTATATTTGAACACTTCGCTCTCGCCTGGCGCCAACTCATCAATCGGGCCAAAAGTAAGCCCAAACAAGGGGTCGGTCACGGTAACATTTGTCAGCGTGTAAATGCCATTGTTGGTTACCGTGAAAGTATAGGTGATCTTATCTCCGACATTTTTATAGACGGATGGTTCCGCCTTTTTATCCAGATGGATAGCGGCTTCCTCTTTTGGCCCTTCCACAACCGCGTCATCGTCATCTTCGACTTCTTCGTCGTTTGAGCCAACCCCGTTGGCGACAGCCGTATTTTCAACCACGCCGGCATTGATGTCCGCCTGAGTGATCTTATAGGTTGCCGTACAGGTCATCGACTCTCCGGGCAGCAGCGTGGCTGGCTGAGCCGGCGCACAGGTCAGCTCAGAAAGGTCGGGCAAGGGATCCTCAATGGTCACATCCGTTAATGTGAATGAACCATTATTGGTCGCCACGAAGGTGTAGGTGATCTCATCGTCCACTGCGACAAAGATCTCAGGATCAGCCGTCTTTTCCAGGAGGATGGACGCGCCTTCCTTCGGACCTTCCAAATTGACTCCATCCTCATCTTCAACCGTTTCATCATAAATATCTGTACCCTGAACGCCGGCCACGTTGTCAATATAACCGCGATCCATATCCTCCTGGGTCACCTGATAAGTTGCTGTGCAGGTGATGGTTCCAGCGGGAGGCAGTGTAGCGGGCAGCGCAACCGAACAATCGAGTACAGTAAGGCCTGGCAGTGGATCAGCAATCATGACATCGTACAACGTTAAATTCCCCGTGTTTTCGGCAACAAAAGTATAGGTGATGATCTCGTCCTTTTGCTGATAGGCAATAACATCAGCAGTCTTGGTCAGTTTTATATTGGGAGATCCGCCAAGATAATGTGCCAAATCGCTATCACTTGCAGGGATTCCATTACTTTCAGCAGAGACAGACGCTTCATTTTCATGCTTTCCTGCGGCCCAGGGCAGGGTTCCAAAGCACGAAAAACTGGCACCGGCGCTCAACGTATCAGGTTCCACACACCCACTAGTTAGTGATTGATCACTATAGAGGGAAGAAATTAGATTATCTTCCAGAACGATGTTCGTCAGAGCGACGTTGCTTGTATTGGTTACGTCAAACTTGAATATGGGATCACTCCCAGCGAGGAGGGTAGGGCCATCGCCAGTATCGGCATCTTCCCATGCTGTTCCATCCCAGATAAACTTTTCAACATCGATGGACACAGATGCACCAAAATAATGCGCCAAATCATCATCCCTAACGAGATGACCGTCATACGAGCCACTGACTGAAGCAGTGTTTTCATGCTGTCCGGTCTGCCAGGCCAGACTGCCATAACAGGTGAAACTTTCACCAACGCCAAAGGGATCCTTCTCGTCACAAGAGAGCGTGAGAGCCTGATCGCTGTAGAGATTGGCGATGAGATTATCACTGAGGCTGACCCCGGTTAGGGCCATATTCCCAGTGTTGGTGACAACAAATCGGAAGAGGGCGTCGCTGCCGTCTCCCATAACCGGCCCGGGAGCGGAATCCGCGTCAGCCCAGGATGAACCGGTCCAAACCAGTTTTTCAACATCGATATCAGGATCCGGTCCAAAGTAATGCGCCTTATCCGAATCACTGACCGTACCCCCTAAAACGCTCGCCGTGACCGTGGCGGTGTTCTCATGTTGACCCGCAGCCCAGGCCAGACTGCCATAGCAGGTGTAGCTTTCGCCGGGATTCAGGGTTGCCACATCGGCGCAGGCAATGGTCTCATTTTGGTCCTGATATAACGATGCAATATCGCTATCCACCAGATGGACAGTGTTCAGAGCCAGGTTGCCCGTGTTGGTCACAACGAAACGGAATGATGGCGCGGACCACAGCATCGGGCCGGTAGCGCTGTCCGCGTCTTCCCAGGAAGCGCCGTTCCAGATCGCTTTTTCAACATCAATTGACGGCGCCGCCCCATAATAATGCGCCTGATCGCTATCCTCGAATGAGCCGCCGCCAAAATAACCGCTGACCGTGGCTTCATTCTCATGCTGTCCTTCCGCCCAGGGCAAACTGCCATAGCAGATGAAACTGGCACCCGCGGTGAAGGGGTCCGGCTCCACACAAGTCGAGGTCAGATTTTGATCGCTGAAAAGCGATGCGATTCTATCATCCCCCAGGGACACCCCTGTCAGGTTGACATTCCCGGTGTTCTCCACCTTAAACCGGAAGAGCACGTCGGCGCTGCCTTTCAGGTTTGGCCCGGGGCTGCTATCCGCATCCACCCAGGCTGCGCCATCCCAAACAGCTTTCTCGACGTCAATGGCTGGGTCAGCCCCAAAGTAATGCGCCTTATCGGTATCACTGAGAGTCTGGCCGTCATAGTTGCCGCTGGCTGTCGCCTCATTTACATGCTGGCCTTCCGCCCAGGGCAGGCTTCCATAGCAGGTGAAACTCTCGCCGGGGTTCAGCAAGGACACCTGGCCGCATGATCCGACCACCCGGCTAGCCGAGAAGGTTGAGATCAAATTATCGCTGAGGGAGACATCCGCCAAGGCCACATTACCGGTGTTGGTGACAACGAACTTGAATTCCACATCACTGCCGGAATCCGTCAGGATCGGGCCTGTGGCCGAGTCCGCATCCTGCCAGCCGGAGCCATCCCAGACATACTTTTCCACATCTATGGAGGCACTCGCACCGAAATAGTGCGCGAGGTCCGAATCCGCGACCGGCGTCCCCCCACCCGAACCGCTGACCGTGGCCTCATTCTCATGTTGACCTGCCGCCCAGGCCAGGCTGCCGTAACAGGTGAAGCTGGAACCTGCTGTAAAGGGGTCCGGCTCCACACAGGGCGCAGTCAGAGCCTGATTGCTAAATATGGAAGCAATCTTGTCATCCACCAGAGACACGCCGCTAATATCCACGTTCCCTGTGTTTTCCACAACAAAACGAAATACAACATTACTGCCGCTGGCAATCGAAGGTCCCGGACTGCTGTCCGCGTCCACCCAGCTCGATCCATCCAAAACAGATTTTTCAACCGTGATATCCGGCGCAATACCGAAATAATGCGCCTGGTCACTGTCGCTATAGGTCTCCCCGCCATAACCGCCGCTGACCGAAGCGACATTTTCATGCTGTCCTACTGCCCAGGCCAGGCTACCGTAACAGGTGAAGCTGGTGCCGGCCGTGAACGGATCAGGTTCAACGCAGGGTAAGGTCAGGGCCTGATTGCTGTAAAGCGAAGAAATCTTGTTATCCATGAGCGCAGTTCCGGCAAGGTCCGCCCCACCGGTATTTTGCACCACAAATTTGAAGAGGACATCGCTGCCGCCGGTGATCGAAGGGCCGGGGCTGCTATCTGCATCCACCCAGTTCACGCCATCCCAAACCAACTTCTCAACATCAATGCCTGGCTGAATGCCGTAGTACCAGCTCTCATCCGAATCTGAAACCGATCCGGAAGGATGGCTGGCCGTCACGGTTGCCTGATTGTGATACTGCCCCGCGGTCACCGTGCCGCTGGCGGTGCAGGTCATTGACTCACCCGAAGCCAGGGCAGTGCTGGGGCAGGTAATCGTTCCCACCTGGTCATCCACCACTTGAAGGCTGGTCAGATTCACATTTCCCGTGTTCTGAACGACATAATCCCAGGTAACACTGCCACCCACAACCAATTCCGGCCCGGGTGCGCTGCTGATATCCTGTTGGTTGGTTTTCTTGGTCAGGGTGATATCCGGTTCCTCAACCAATACGGAGGAAAGGCTGGCTACCAAATAAGCGCTGTTATTTTTGCGCTCTTCCGTCACAAAATAACTGACCGGCGAACCGCTGGGATAAGCATCGACAAAGCCTTCAATTTTCAGGGTGTACAACGTGTCACCAATTGTGAAGGATTCCTGACCATAGCTGGCCGGGAATGTGATCCGATCATCACAGGCCGGATGGCCGGGGATTTGAAAACTGGGACAAGGCCGCTGATTCGTGGTCTCTTCGATATCAAAATCGAATGTAAAGGTTGGGTTCGGAGAGACGGTTGGGTGCGAGAAGGTCAAAGTGACCTTAAGGGTCGCTCCCGTCGCCGAAGGCGAATAAACCGGCCAGTTCAAGTGAGTCAGGGTCCCCAAAAGGAAGACATCGCCCTCGTCAAAGGTCTGTCCGTTCGATCCATCAAAGCGCAGGCCGCTTTGTCCCTCGCCGGTTGACACTCCCCATCGCACCACATTAGTATTTAGCCCGTTTACTGTGTAACCGCCGCCTTCTGTGGCCGTCCAAATACCCGTAACAGATACCAATTCATAATCAGATGCCGCTGAAACGCTTGACAAGGGAATGGATGAAATTAATAAAACAATAATTGCAGTAATCGATAACAGGCGTAAATTCATTCTCATTTCTTCTCCTTCTGTATCTCCCTCTTCGGTTGTCCATTTACTTCATTTGTGGACACCATGGTTTTTCCTCCAGGGGGCATTAATTGCATGGAACCAACAAATTTTCAAAAATAAATGTTCTTTGGATTTATCCCAAATCCAGTAACTTTTACGGCGTTTTGAAGCAAAAACCTTATAAGGTAAAGATTAATATTAGATTAATTTCTAATCTTCGCTTAATATATCATAATCTATCAGGCGAGTCAATTTAATCTTCTTCTAATGTTTGATTTGTTATTTTTCTGTAATTTTGGTCAATGTTTGTTATGCAGAATCGGCTCATCCACAGGCTTCACCCTAACATTTCCCTTCATATCCACCCTTTGGCGCAGCTCAGCAGTGATTTTTCCACCATATTTGGCGCTGGCTTATGGTATTCTTAATGAAGTATCGCTTTCATCATCTCAATTAATCAGATAACAGGGGTTACCCATGAAAAAAGATTTTCTTTGGTGGCGGGATGGTATCATCTATCAAATCTATCCCCGCTCTTTCGCAGACAGCAATAATGACGGCATCGGTGACCTTCCCGGCATCACCAATAAACTGGATTACCTCCAGGACCTGGGCGTGGACGCCATCTGGCTCTCCCCCATTTACCCCTCGCCGGATGTGGACTTCGGTTATGATGTGGCCGACTATACCGGCATTGATCCCAAGTTTGGCACGATGGAAGATTTCGAAAAACTCGTCCGGGAGGCCAAAAAGCGGGATATCCATATCATTATGGACCTGGTACTCAACCACACCTCCGACCAACACCCCTGGTTCATCGCTTCCAAAGAATCGGAACAGAATCCTTACCACGACTGGTATCTCTGGCTCCATCCCAAATCGGATGGCGAGCCGCCCAATAACTGGGCTGCGATCTTTGGCGGATCCGGTTGGGAATTTGACCCCGACCTGGGCCAGTATTATTACCACATGTTCTATAAGGAACAGCCCGATCTGAACTGGCGCAACCCTCAGGTCCGCCAGGCCATGCTGGATGTCTTCCGTTTCTGGCTGGGCAAGGGCGTGGACGGTTTCCGGCTGGATGTCTTCAACGCCTATTTCAAGGATGCCGCCTTCCGGGATAACCCATCCAAACTCGGGGTGCGGGCTTTTGACCGCCAGCAGCATATCCATGACGCTTCCCAACCGGAGATGTATCCCCTTTTAGGCGAGATCCGGGCTATCCTCGATGAGCACACCGGCGGTTACGCCGTTGGCGAGACCTTCCTGGCCGACACGGCCCAAACCGCGACCTATTGCGGTAACGACAAATTGCATGCTGCCTTCAACTTTGAATTCGCTGAAAATCGCTGGCACCCTAAGCGCTTTCTGGATTCGGCGGAGAAATGGTATGCCGCACTTGAAGACAACGCCTGGCCCAACAACTTCCTCAGCAATCACGATATGACCCGCGCCGCCAGCCGCTATTGCTTCGGCGAAGATGACCGCCGCGCCAAGGTTGCCCTGGCGATGTTACTCACTTTCAGGGGCACACCCTTCATCTATTATGGCGAAGAGATCGGTATGCGCGATATCCCCGTCCGCAAAAAATCCGATGTCCTCGACCCGATCGGAAAAACTTTCTGGCCTTTCCATAAAGGCCGCGATGGCTGCCGGGCGCCGATGCAATGGACCGCGGGCAGGAATGCCGGCTTCTCCGATGCCAAGCCCTGGCTGCCGGTAAATCAGGATTACCTTGAGCGGAATGTGGTCAACCAGGCCGCCCAACCGGATTCGCTCCTGCTCTTCTTCAAAGCGCTTGTCGCTCTGCGAAAAACCGAACCGGCGCTCCAGCGCGGAGAATTTAAAACCCTGATCGCCGACCCACACGCTTACCTGGCATTTGAACGCATTCTCGAAAATGATCGTCTCGTGGTCCTGTTAAACTTCAGCAGCCGTGAAGTCCGGGCTGACCTTCCTGAGTGTCAATGGCAGGCCATTTTCGGCAGCAATACCCAATTTACAAATAATCTGGATCTGGCCCCCTATCAGGTGATCATCCTGAAAAAAGCCTGAAAGGTCAGACCCCAGTCGATAGAGTGTCAGGTCGCCGTTTCATCGAACGCTCAGCCCTGAAAGGACGGCTCGATGAACATCCCATACATATCCGGAGACAGCCCACCCCCCGAACTCCCTCTCGGTCGCTTTTTGCCGCCTATTCCTCGGGGAATGGTCACTCGTTGGGCGGCCAACAACCTCACAATGGGCGATTTTATCCTCGACCCTTTTGGATTCAATCCTCTCATCCCGATTGATCTCGTTCAGGCCGGGTATCCGGTGCTGGTGACGGC
>CAYUSC010000032.1:0-5584 GCA_964447265.1 uncultured Candidatus Brevefilum sp. | reverse complement strand
CTGCATCAGGCCCGAGCGCTCAACCGGATCACCGGCAGTGACGATCCCCTCCGTCAGCAGGTAAAAACCGCGCTGACCAGCTACCCCATCCGGCCGTTGATTGTCCTGCAGACAATCATCAACAAGCTGGACGGCCTTGAACAGACCCCGCGCCGGCGCGACCTGTTGATCGCATTAATCCTCTCCGCCGCCGATCAGGGGAACACCCTCTGGGCTTACCCCACCCCCCGTGAACGCCCTCGCCAGCTCACCGTTCCCCCGATCTATCAGGAAAAGAACCTCTGGAAGGCTATGGAGGATGCGATTGAAACCTGGCAGGTCCTGCCTGAACCTATCCCCTTGGAAGCCTGGACGGGAACCCCGCCTGATCACCCGGCACTGATGCTTTTTGAAGGGCGCTTGAAGGAACTGAATCCAATGCCGGAAACGGGCACGATCCCGGCGATGATCACTGCGATTCCACGCCCCAACCAGGCATTCTGGACGCTTTCAGCACTCTGGACCGGCTGGATTTGGGGACAGAGCGCAGTCGATCCCATCCGGCAGGTGCTGGCCCGTCAGCGTTATGACTGGAACTGGCACACCAATGCCTTGCGGGCTATCTTCACGATCCTGCACGATATGATCCAGCCGCCTGCCAAAATTCTGGGCCTGGTCGCCGAGGTGGAACCCATGCTCCTCCTGGCAACCTTGCTCGCTGCGGATGCCGTTGGTGGAACCCTTTCCGCCTTCGCTTTTTCCCCGGATGATGAAATCGCCCAATGTCAATTCCAACGCCAGGGCGACCTCACCGGAAATGTCCGCCCATCCCAGACCATGAGCCTCGCAAAAGAAATCATCACGGCGTACCTCCAACAGAAAGGTGAGCCTGCCCATTTTGACCAAATTTTTGAGGCCACGATTTCAGAATTGGCGCATCAAAACGCCTTGGCCGTTGACATCTTCCTCGAAAAGGAAAACCAGTTCGCCTCGGAAACGGAACGATTGCTGGAATCGCTATTTGAACAGCGGGATTTCCTGCAACGCGTGGGCGGCGGGACAGCCTCACTCGATACCGGCATCTGGTGGCTGACCCAGCCCGGCCAAACCGAACCGCCTCTGATTGACCGCCTGGAACAGATTGTAGTGCGCCATCTGATCCAGAACAGCGAGACCACTTCCAGAGATGTAAAAATGGCTGCCTATGAAGCTCTGCCGGGAATCTTTACCCCCGGCCATGATGATCTGCTCAACTGCCTTGAATCGTATGGAGACCTGATTGACCCGGATTCCCACCTTTGGCGGCTGCGGGAATCAGACCAGCCCGCCACCCGAAAGGAAGATATCGCTGAAATCAAGGCTGCCCTGACCCGGATCGGGCAGAGATTAGGGTATGAAAGCCATGACGGCGACTTCCTGACCTGGCATGAACCCGATTCACCCACAGCTTCTTACAGTTTCGTGATCCTGGCTTCGGCTATCGTGGAAAAACATCTCATGAACCCTCAAAATGATGCCAGGTCCCGCATCATCCTCATTCCGGGCAGCCGCGCCAATCTGCTGGCATATAAAGAAGAACGTGATCCAGTTCTGAAAGCAAAACTGGATCACGGGTTCACGTTGATGAAATATCGCCTGGTCCGGGACCTTGAGGCCAATCCGCTGCTCTCACGGGAGCTGTTCCGCGAACAACTTATGGCGGACCCGCCGGAGTTTCAATCCTCCCAGTTGGCGTTGTTCTAATACCCAAATCAGGTACTGGTCGCGGTCACCGTTGGTGTGACGGTCGGTGTCGGCGTAACCGTCGGCGTTGGCGTTATCGTTGGCGTGATTGATGGCACCAGCGTTTCAGTCGGCGTCACCGTGGGTGTCAGTGTCTCTGTTGGCGTCGGTGTTTCCGTCGGAGTCGGTGTCGGCACCTGGATATTCAGTGAATATCGCTTCTCCGCATAGGTACCTTCGGTGCTGTACATATAAACCCGCAAGGTGACAATACCCGGTTCCAAATCGCTCAAATCCCATTCATACAGCGTATCAACCGAATCCACCTGGGTTTTAGTCTTGGCAACCAGCTCATGCCAATTGGTTGGTTCCGCGCCACGTCCCCACTCAATCTTGTACCATTTGAAATTGTCCGTGGCTGTGATGACGCCCTTAATCTCCAATGGACTGGTTGTGATCGTCTGCCCGTCGGTGATGTTGGTCAAATTGATATTTGGCCGCGGGTCGCTGGCTTCGCAGGCGCGTTCCGGAACGAAATATAAGGGTTCCTCAAACCCCATATCCTCAGCCCAGGCTTGCCCTGCCGAATTGTTCTTCAGCCACGCCTTGGCCCATTTATCCTCAACATTGATCACAAACTCCGTGGAAGTGTAGTCTGAACAGGCATCCGATGCCTTAAGGCCTGTCCAGGTGTCAATCTCGGCCTTCTTCCAGAGGTCTTCCGAACTGGGTTCAGGAAGCTGGTCAGAAGCAAAGATCTCACTGGTCTGCTTCGGGCACCACGAGGAGGGTTCCGCACCGGAAACGGCACAGATCACCTTATCCACAATACCGGACGGGCGCACAAAGGTTGATGGGTTCCCGCCCGTAAGCTGCTGGATCGCCTCGGTCATGAATTCCGCCCAGATTGGGCCGGCGCCTGTCAGGCCTGAAGTATTGGTCATCGGGGTGTAGTCTGTGTTGCCCACCCAGACGCCAACCACCAGATCCGGCGTATACCCCACCGTCCAGTTATCTCTGAAGTCATTGGTAGTGCCGGTTTTTACAGCAGCCGTGAAATCCAGATTGATGACCGGATTCGTCCCAAACATCGGGATGCGGGCGTTGGTATCCGAAAGGATGGATGAAATCAAATAGGCATGTTCCTCCCGGACGACCTGATCGCCCGCCGGGGGTTCATATTCATAAATCACATTACCGGAATGATCCACAATCTTGGTAATCGCAACAGCCGGTACGCGCCTGCCCTCATTGGCGAAGGTCGCATAGGCCGATGTCAGCTCATAGAGACTCACTTCACCGCCGCCCAGGGTCAATGCCAGGCCGTAATCCGACCGGGTCAGGCTGGTGATGCCCAGACGTTCCGCAAAGGCAATCAACCCATCTTCGCCGGCAGTATCTTCATCATCATAAATCCCCACATACTGCAGCGCTTTCACCGCGGGGATATTATACGAATTCGCCAATGCCGCCCGAACCGTGACCGGGCCGTGGAATTTGCCGTCATAATTGACCGGTTCATAAGGGGCGCTGGTATCATAGGGGTCTTCCGGCGAAAACTCCGAAGGCACGTCCCAAATCAGGGTCGAGGCCGTCCAACCCTTCTCAAACGCCGCCACATAGGTCAGCGGCTTGATCGCCGAACCGGGTTGGCGGGTCTGTGACAATACCATATTGACCTGTCCGTCAATATCCTCATCATAGAAATCCTCCGAACCGACCATTGCCAGGATCTCCCCGGTATTTGGTTCAATTGCAATCAGCGCGCCATTCGTGGCATTGTTATCGGTCAGCGTGGCCACCTGTTCCGAGACGATCCGTTCCGCCTCTTCCTGCAGGTCCGGATCCAGGGTCGTATAGACGGTGAAACCGCTGCGATAGATCGTTTGCGGATCATATTGTTCTTCAAGCAGGGTGCGGACATAAACCACCCAGTGTGGGTAGGTCATTTCAAATGTCGGGTCGGGGAAATCATAATTCGCCAGGTCCAGGGCGGCCTGAGTTGCATCCTCATAGGTAACGCAAACTGGCGGCATCCCATTGCCCACATCAATGCAATCCCGTTCCGTGCTCAGCTCGTACATCAAGACCAGCACGGACCGCTGACGGTAAAGGGTCGCTTCCCGGTTGGTATAAATATCGTAAATGGACGGCCCCTGTGGGAGCCCGGCCAGGAAGGAAGCCTGCCACAGGCTGAGATCATTGGCGGAAGTGTTGAAATAAGTCTCGGAAGCCGCTTCAACCCCATAGGACATATTGAGGTAGAAGTTTTCGTTTAGGTAAAGCTCCAGGATCTCTTCCTTGGTATATTCCTGGGTGATCTTATAGGCGAGCACGATCTCGCGCGCCTTCCGCCGGTAGGATTGCTCATAACGTTCCGAGGGGTCCAACAACAGAGCGCGGGCAAGTTGTTGGGTGATTGTGGAAGCGCCCGATTCGATCTCTCCGGCTGTGTAGTTCTGCCAGAGCGCCCGCATCATCGCGAACAGATCAAATCCTGGGTTGGTGTAAAAATCCTTATCCTCGGTGGCAATGGTTGCCGCAATCAGGTACGGTGAAATCTCATCCAGTGAGACATATGTCCGCCGGCCTGCATCGGGATCGATAATTTCATAAAGCACATTCCCATCCCGATCTAAGATTCGGGTGGTTTCGAATTGGGCTGCCCGGTCTCGCAGTTCGCCAACATCGGGCAGTGAGGATGACAGCCGGAAGTATTGATAAATACCAATTGATCCTGCCACCAGAATGACCAGAATGATGAAAAAGCCAAAAGCCAGCAGCGCCTTCACCCAGCAGCCTTTGCCCTTCTTCTTTTCACCGCCGCGGACCGGCCGTTTCAACTCCGAAGGCCGTCGCCCGCGTTCACCAGCCGGTCGGCGTTGAGCGGTTGTTCCATTTGTGGAGCGTTGGGGCGAGGTATAGGCAGCGGGGGTCACCCGGGTGGCCTGGTCATCCACCTCGCTGACCGTATGCGGTAAATTAGGGTCGCGGGGCATCCATCCCGTCGGCATATTGGGTGGCGGCATCGTGGGAATATCATCGCTGGCCGGACGTCTGCCTGAATCAACCGGCATCACCCGCGTTTCCGCGGCCGAATCATCCTGCTGCAGTTCTTCCCAACCCTCAGGCGCAATCGCGCGTGTTTCCCCATTTGGATCCACCTGTTCCTGGGCTGGCATCACACGGGTGGCCTGCTGATCGGTGGGAACGGTTTTGACCGGCTGAGTCTCCTCATCATCCAGAGTTTCCATTGGCGTGAAGGGGATATCACCCCACCAACCGCCTGTGTGCTCGGGATCGCCGGTGGGATGATGCGGCGGTACTTGGACCCCGCCGTTCGGTTCAATGGAATGCTGGTCTTCGGATTCAGGGTAGACCTCCGATTCACTCACCCACTCCGATCCATCAATTGGATTCTCAACAGGGGTGGATTCATCCCCAGGATGTTCCTGGGGCAGGTTCTCTTCTGGTTCGGGTACATAATCATTCGGCATAACCGGGATTTCCTTGGTGATCTCCTCCTCCAGAGCTAATTGCTCTTCTGAGGGAGGTCCATTTCATTAATTGTTTTCAGGTTCACTTTCCTGCATTATGGCATTATTCTAGCACAAATCCATTTTTGGCAACATGTGAAGGAAATGGGCGTACCGGGTGGATAGGTTGATTTAAACTGGAAAATCCTTAACTCACAGGGGTATTTTCTCGGTTTGCCAATGGCATTCATTGGTAAAATTGAAGGCATGGACTCTCAACCCGTTTTCCCTGTAGGCCCCAAAGCTTTCATCCTTGCTTCTGATGGCGCTTTCACCTCCTTTCACCCGGAAAACGACCAGGTTTGGGAGCTTCAAATCCCTCAAAACGAGGTATATCCTTTCTGTCT
>CAYUSC010000031.1:13326-25386 GCA_964447265.1 uncultured Candidatus Brevefilum sp. | reverse complement strand
GTTGATGGACCGGATCGATATCCATATCCAGGTGCCGCGGGTGGAATACCAGAAGTTGCGGGAGCTTAGGGCCGGGGAGAGTTCGGCGGAAGTGCGCGCCAGGGTGGAGGCGGCCCGAGAACGGCAGCGAGCGCGCTTTAGCGGGTCGGATATCGCCAGCAACGCGGACATGCGCCCGGCGCAGATCAGGCAATATTGCGCGCTGGACGAGGAATGCCAGACGCTGATGAAGGCAGCCATGCGCCAATTGCAGCTCACCGCCCGCGCCTATCACCGGGTGTTGAAGCTCGCCCGCACGATCGCCGATCTGGCCGGGGCGGAGGCCATCACTCAGGTTCATTTGGCAGAAGCACTGCAGTACCGGCCCAAGCTGGAACTGATGTAAATTTATTGATCGAACGGTACTAATTTTATATTTCAGGTTTTAGTATCTAATTTTCTATTGTATAGGTATAAATACAACACGGGGAACTATCAGATCCTTGATAGTGTTCCAGTATATAGCCATCGTTATTGAGGATGATAACCGCAGAACGTTCTTCATCCACCTTAGTTTCCTTGCCACCCGTTGTATCAATATAATAGCCCATCCAGGTCTTTTTGTAAGTGTTCGTGCCAATTTGTTCGAAGACTTCTATCTCTCCATTTGGATGAACGATTTCTAACTGGTCTCCATTCACACGTAACTCAACGTTTACATTCCCATTTACCTGGCATATGCAATTGAAATCCTGAGCAGTAACTGAATATTCATTGATCCCAACAATATTTGTCACTGGTTCTGAACTTTGCGATTCACTCGGCTGGTAAGCTGGCTCTGGCAGCGAGCCAGAAATACTTGGGCTTGTTTCTTCCAAGTCCTGAGTGATTGGTTCCTGACCACCGACAATCTGAACCTCATCATTTTGCCAGAAATTTGAGTCCGACATATCGTCCCAGAGTTCGGCGATCCAACACCCCATAAGCAGTAACGACAATGAAATGATGCTAAGAAATTTTATATACCTGCTGACTCTTAAAAAACTTGAGTTTTGTGTATGTGGCTTTACGATTTTGTTAATTTTCTTTACGATGGACATACATTTCTCCTTTTATGGCAAAATCGGGCCAAAAATTGTATCATCTAAGCAAGAATCTTCTGTTCTCTAAAGCAATCCTACAAGTTGACACCGTCCCCCATAGCGTTCGATTATAGCATAATATCAATTTGTCGAGATATTCAAAATTTGTTTATCAAGGCAAAGTTAGAATAATATTTTGTCTCTATGAGACATACTTTTAAAGCCCTTATATATTGAGCTTGAAAGTAAATAGTAGCTTTCATGATAATTTTTGTGTTTTTGTTATCCATAACTTGCCTTAACATTGAACTACACACCTGCCCGTGCGGTTATTATGGAGATCCCACACGGCCTTGCACCTGTTCCTCTACCACCATGACCCGCTATCAGAAGCGGATTTCCGGCCCGTTGATGGACCGGATCGATATCCATATCCAGGTGCCGCGGGTGGAATACCAGAAGCTGCGAGAGCTTAAGCCCGGGGAGAGTCACGCCGAAGTGCGCGCCAGGGTCGAGGCTGCTCGAGAACTGCTGCGGGTGCGCTTTACCGGAACGGAAATCGCCAGCAACGCGGACATGCGTCCAGCGCAGATCAGGCAATATTGCGCGTTGGATGAGGAATGCCATACGCTGATGAAGGCAGCCATGCGCCAATTGCAGCTCACCGCCCGCGCTTATCATCGGGTGTTGAAGCTGGCCCGCACGATCGCCGATCTGGCCGGGGCGGATGCGATCACTCAGGTGCATCTGGCCGAAGCGTTACAGTACCGCCCGAAAATGGGGATTTAATTTATTGGTTGGAACTAATTATTTATTCGAAGACCATTGGCGTTCTTCCGACTGAACCACCTTTTAACTTTCACCTGAATCGGTTTAATTCCTAGCCGAAGAATAAATATGATATTATATATTGTTGAAATAATTTCAGGAAATGAGTAATAATGAAAAAATGTCCATTTTGTGCTGAAGAGGTTCAGGATGAAGCAATTGTTTGTCGATACTGCAATCGCGAAATTAATCCGGTTGGCGATGAGCAACCATCAGAGAACAATGGTAAAAAGACAAAAAAGAGAATTTTAATAGGATGCCTGATATCATTGGGGATTTTGGGCATAATAGGTATGGCATGTTTGGTATCCTCCATAATTTCTAGGATGCAAAAAAATGTTGAGGAAGGCTTAGAAGAGGAATTGCCGATCCAAACACCCACGTACGAACCAGTCCCAACGCTAGATATAGCTGGCATAAGGGTTTCAACGTTGGCAGTGAATGAGGATTTCGGAGAGGATCGCCCTTCAGATTCAAGTTATTGTGGGAAAGATGCTAAGCATTATATTTTTTCCGATAACGGCAATTGGTTTGCCGTAGGAAATGGTCACGGATTTTATATTTTTAGGGATATAAGTGAAGGAGATTGTCGTTATATCGATTTGGGATTTGATTATGATGGAATCGAAAAACAATCAGAAAATGATGTACTGGTTTTTAATAATCAAAATAATATATATGGTCTGGATATAAATTCCGAAACGATAGTATTTGAACTCAATCTTCCCCTTGGTGGCGGTTTCGGAAATTTCGATAGTTCATCGGATAATAATTTCATAGCATACAGGAATCGGAATGGATTTAACGGAATACAGGTAGCCAACCTTCTCGATCTAACCGATGTGCTTCAATTGACGATCGATGAAATGAACCCTCTAGCATTCTCGGATTGCCATTGTCGCAATAGTGTTTTTGAATCGGATTATAAAGATAAATTGATGGATAGTTATCTCTCACAGCCTTTGATCTCGCCGAATCAAAAATATATTGCAGCAGAAATTATTTTGAAATTTGGTGTCCCTTCAAGTCCATTCCATTGCTTTCTGACTTCTGGGATTGTTGTTTGGGATCTGGAGAGCGAATCAATTGTCATAGAGAAGTTTTTTGATGATCCTTCTGGTTTTTATCTAACTAGAATGGATTTTTCCAGTGATGGAGAAACATTATTTTTCTATCGTTATGATGAGCGTCAAGAATTGAATATTGACGCTATCGACCTCGCAAATGGTACCTCAAGAACAGTATTTTCCTCTGGATATATTACAATTTGGACAGCTTTTGCGCCATATAGCGAAGAGGTTCACTCAATTTTCCATCGGAGATCTGATTCATTCACCGGAATTGAAATTACTACTGAAAATCTACAGCACCAAATAATTCGTGAACAATTAATTCCGTTAAGTTCGTTAGATTTGGTTTATTACGTTGTATTAGGCGCATCTACCGATGGAAAGTATGTGGTAATAAAAATTGATCAAATAATTTATGTAATCAATACCTATACTGGAGAAATAATTACTTTCTAGCTGGATATTGATCTCCTCAAAGGAAATAGATCTAAGAAATATTGCTATTCTCTTTTGAAGTTTATTTTTATTTGCCCAAATTGGATAAAATTCTAGGTCAAAAACCACGTTTTGATTCTGGAATTAATAGGTGACACGATTTCACCTTTTCTCTGCCGATTTAATGCCTACAAATCTAGGTTAGTGTGAAAAAGATGACCTGCGTGCATCTGGCCGAGGCGCTCCAGTATCGGCCGCGGATAATGGTTTAATGGGTTTAGCTGTCAGGTACCTATCGAAAAAACTTTCATTCTATAGTAAAATTAAATAAAGTTAAGCAACGAACTTCAGGTGGGACTGAGACATTTCCGATCGGGGAACTTCCATAATTTTTGCTGGTGAGAATATTTGCTGATATCACATTCACCGGTGTGTTGATGCCGGCTGGGTGATGCAGTTTTTTAAAAGTGTGCATGGGAATACACCGAATTTCTTACTGGTTGTAAGGTTCAGGACGAGTTACAAAAAAAGCTCAGAATTTTTCCGATCTCGGGTTTCATGGCAAAGCTGGGAGACTTTTCATGCAGACTTCGGATAACCAGGAATCAACCAATCGAGTGATGCGGGTGTTCATTTCGTCTACCTTCCGCGATATGCAGGAGGAACGGGATGAACTGCTAAAATTTACATTTCCCGAATTACGGAAAATTTGCCAGGAACGGGGCGTGACCTGGGGCGAAGTGGACCTGCGCTGGGGAATCACCGATGAACTGGCGGCAGAGGGACAGGTTCTACCGATCTGTCTGGAGGAGATTGCTCGCTGCCGGCCTTATTTCATTGGCATTCTGGGGGAGCGTTACGGCTATGTGATGGAGGAGATTGACCCGCAACTCTGTGAGCAGGAACCCTGGCTTGAAGGCCAAAAAGGCCATTCGATCACTGAAATGGAGATCCTGCATGGTGTTTTGAACAATCCGGATTTGGCGAAACATGCTTTCTTTTATTTCCGCCATCCGGACTTTGCGATGTCACAGCCTTATGGGTTGCGGGCGGACTTCATCGAAGGACCCTATCCGGAGGAAATTGAAAAGTATGGCCCAGATGAAGTGACTCGGCGGGTTGACTTCCGGCGGCAAAAACTGGCGCAGCTTAAGGAGCGCATTCGAGCGAGTGGTCTTCCTCTCAGGGAGGGATTCCGCGATTCCGAACAATTGGGGGATTGGGTGCTGGAGGATCTCCGGCGGGTCATTGACCGGGATTTTCCCGAAGGCTCTCGCCCGGATGAGGTTTTCCGTGAGGCGAACGAACACAATTTATACGCCAAGAGGTTGGTCAGAGCTTATGTCGGGGGAGAAGCGTATTGCCGTCAGCTTGAAAACCATTTACTAAACGATGACCAGCCATTGGTTGTGTTGGGTGCATCCGGCCTGGGGAAATCGACTTTATTAGCCAAATGGGCCATTGAGCATCAGGAAGCCAATCCCGCGGATTTTGTGATCATGCACTTTATCGGCTCAACCCGTGCCAGCGCCGATTGGGTGGCGATGCTTCGCAGGATCATGGGGGAGTTGAAGCAGGCTTTTGATATCAAAGAGGAAATTCCCACCCGGTCAGAAGAATTGTCCGCTGTATTCAATGCCTGGCTGCACAAATCGGGTACTAAAAAACGGATCATCCTTATCTTGGATGGATTGAACCAACTTGATGACCGAGATGGCGCTCAAGGATTGTTTTGGCTGCCCCGTTCCGTCCCCAAAAATGTTCATATTTTCATGTCAACTTTGCCGGGAAAGCCTCTTGATGAAATAGAGAAGCGTGGATGGCCAACGTTGGTCGTCACGCCTTTAGAGCATGGTGAAAGAAAAGAATTAATCCAAAAATACCTCCAAATTTTTTCTAAAGGCTTGAGTCCGGCTCGGGTAGAGCGGATCGCTGATGCTCCTCAAAGCGGAAACCCTCTTTTTCTCAAAGTGCTGCTGGATGAGTTGCGCCTTTTCGGAAGACATGAATTGCTGGATTATTTGATTGCTGAATATTTGGACGCTGAAAACGTACCGGCCCTCTACAACCTGATCCTGGCCCGGTGCGAACGGGACTATGAACGTAACTGGCCCGGACTTGTGGGTCAAGCACTTTCGGTGATCTGGGCGGCAAAACGGGGGGTATCGGAGAAGGAATTGCGGGAAATCATTGGCACAGAGTTTGACCCCTTGCCGCAGGCTTATTGGTCACCGCTGTTCCTTGCCCTGGAACAATCCCTGATCAACCGTTCCGGCATTATTAATTTTGCTCATGATTATTTGCGGCAGGCAGTAACCCAACGTTATTTGCCGGAAGTGACGGATCAAATTATTATCCATAAAAGAATCGCCGATTACTTTGACCCGATGCGATATATCTCCGAGCGCAGTATTGACGAGCTTCCCTGGCAGTATGCCAGGGCGCAGAATTGGGCGGGGTTGCACGAATTGATGACCGATCTGCAATTCGTAGAGGGGTTGGCCAGAAAGGATATCTATCAGGCCGTGGAATCCTGGCGGCTGCTTGAAGAGAACATGTCCACCGATATTGAGACTTCTTATGCGGCTGTGATCAATGCGCCGGAGGGGCACATCCTCTCAGCTTTCGACATAGCTAATCTGCTGGAACATGTTGGCAAGATAGCAGCGGCCGGTAAGATCCACGCCTATTTAATTGAGCGTTATCGTCAATCAGGAAATCGAATTCGCCTGTCGCCCTCGCTGTCCGCTTTGGCCGGCATTCGCTATCGCCAGGGACAGTTGGACGAATCCTGGGAGCTGCATATCGAACATCGGGATTTGTCTGCGGAAATGGGGGATGCTGCGGGGCAGGCTCAGGCTAATATTGGGCTGGCGGATATTGCTTATATCAAGGGCGATTTCGCTGAGGCCAGCCGATTGACTGCCAAAGCTGCCAGCGCCTTCACCGAGATCGGCGATTTTGACGGTGAGACATCGGCGATCGTGGCCCAGGCCAGAATTCTCTATACCCAAGGGGATTTCGATCAGGCGCTCAAATTGTTTATGGAATGTGAACAGCGCAGCCGCCAATCCGGAAATATGGTGGGACTGTCGCTCGCTTTGGGCAACCAGGCGGATATTTACGCTCAAAAGGGCGATTTTGAGAGGGCGATGACCATATTAATAGAAGAGGAAGACATCAGCAGGACAATGGGGGATCAGGAGTTGTTGGCGGCCGCGCTGGGAAGTAAGGCTGGCGTGCTGATGAAGCAAGGCGATTTGTTCAGCGCGAAACAAAATTATCTGGAATGCGAAAGGATCTTCCGTGACCTGGGCGATCCTGGCGGCCTAGCGATTGTGATTTCCCATCAGGCGGATATTCTCGTGGCGGAAGGAGCTATTGAAAAAGGTCTGAACCTGGCAGAGCAAGCTTATTCTCTGGTTGTCGATCATCATATTATGGCATTACATAAACAACTGTTTGAACAGGTGATTCGAATCCGAGCAATGGTTTAGGTCAGTTAAAGTTGTTCGTTTCCATCCAATTTTTTAAGAAGGAGTCTCTTTGATGAAATGCGATATTTGCACAACAGAAATTAATCCACGTCGGGCGTATATTATCACAACCACTCAGGTGGTCGGTGATCCGGGCTATTGGAAAATGGTGTATGGGTTAATGTCAGGATATAGTGAGGAGCAAATTGAAAATGGGCTGCCTGGTTTCATAAAGCAGATGGCCGGCTCCGAATCCGATTGGGTCATCTGTGAGGACTGCATGTCCCATCTTTCCGCGGATAAACAGAAAGCCAAGAATTACTTCCAGGAATACCAGAGATATGGGAAGCGGCCTAACATTCCGGGAAGCGGCCCTGGGAATTTGGATCAGGCGGTCATCGTCGCGAATGGTGCATTTCAGGCCGTATTTGGCCGCAAGCCGCAAACGATCCAGGTTGATAGCGATGATGACCCGGTGATCAGTTCGGTTGAGTTCTCAAATCTGGTCGTGGACGCGATTCGATCCGGGGATCAGAGTAAGTTTGCCAGACTGGCGGATTATCAGGTGCTTTGCAAGAGTTGTGGCGCAGTGATGCCGGCTGTCGAAACAAGGATGGAACCGGATGGTATGAAGTGTCCGCGCTGCGGAAAAGATTGGTTCGTGATCGGATAACGATTGATAGAATTGGCGCTGGAAGTTAAATAGTGACACCTGGCTTATATGTAAATAAGCGCGGAGGATGACCGTGCGCTGCGAACTGTTATTGAATGCCTAAATGGTTTTAATGATGAAATCGATCATCTCTAAAAATGATTGACTCCATCCTTGGCAGACTATACACTACTAGGTACAAGCAACATTAATTTTTCGGGAGGGATTTTCTTATGGCGCTTTCGGGATGGTTGATCTTTCTTCTGATCTGTTTGGTTGTGTCAGTTTTATTGATCCTTATTTCAAAATATGACCTGCGTTTTGATCCGACAATCGATCCGGTGTACTATGCGGATTTTCCGGCGATCAATAAGGCCATCTCGATTGTAAAGTTAGTCCCGCGTTACATCGTCATCTCCACACTGCTCGCCTGGCTGGTCTCACTTCTTTATAACTTTGCGGCCGGTAAACTGGGGTGGGCATCTTTTGATAATCTGAAATTCGCGAGTTTCAGCAAATTCGACTTTATCAAACTGGATACCTTCTGGTATGTCGCTTCCGGTGTGGCTTTGATGACATTTTTCCGGGACGTGGTCCAATGTGCCCGGACTCCCATTCAGTATGATCTTAAAAAATCGGCTCCTTCTCCACGCCCACAATCGGTGGAAGATGACACCCCGCGCGATGACCAGAATCACTGGGATGTCTTCATCAGTTATAAAAGTGAGGATGTCTATCTCGCCCGCCGGATTGCCAATCAACTGCTTGCCTCAGGCCTGCAGGTCTGGTTTAACGAATATCGGGTCCTGTTGCAAAACTTTGATCAGTTCCAGGATGCGATTGATTTTGGGATTGCCCATTCGGATTGGGCTATCTGCCTGACCAACAACCGATATATCGGTTCACAGTACTGTCGGATCGAGTTGGAGCAGCTTCTCGATCATCTACCCTCTGGCAATGTCCTGGAGGTCATGATCCCCAGAGAAGATCTGCCCCACCAGCAATATCAGGCCTTGGACAATTGTCCCGCTTATATGGGCAGCGATCTGGAAGGAATCCTGGGCTTCATCCAGGAGCAAACCGGTTGGGCGATTAAGCCGTTGCTCCCTGAGATTATTGAAATGGGGCATCGTACCAACATTTCAACCTGTATGCAGCGGGAGGTTGTCCTCGATATCACCGACTGGCGGGTGACGAAACCTGGGAAGATGGTCTTCGGTTCTACGGACTTGCTGGCATTGGAGTTTATGCACCGGCAGGATCAATACGGCTTTCATGCCAACCTGGTCTGCGGTCCGGAATATGCCCGCGAGGGGAGGCGGCTGGGACAGGCCATTGACGATCGACAGATGTTCAATTTGCTGCGCAACCATGCGGAGAGGCATACCGGCCGCTTGAATGCCAAAGTGTATGGCCTCCATTTGATTTTCCATGAAGGACTCAGCCAGTTTGCCATCACCTACCGCATGTTTGGCTATTGGACCCGTAAGTATTCCATCGTATTCCCGAACGACGTCACCAATCAGAATGCGGAATTTGTCTTCACCTTTGGCTTCAACGGTTCTTTCAAGCAGTATTGTGAGAATGTTTTTCTGATGGACCGCCTGGTGGAATCGCTGGAATGGAAATAGCGCTCAGCCGGTTTTATGGCTTGTTGTAAGGGTACACTATTGCCTGTTTCGACTAAAAAACACCCACTTCAGGGACGTCTTCAATGCACCCTCTTTACCGTGAATTTCCAAGCATTTGCCCTGATCGATTAGATGATTTGGCAAGCCTGACCGGCAAGGTTCTTTGGAGGAGAAAATGCCATTAAAAATGTTCCAGAGTACGGAAGATAAGATGAAAGAAGCGCTGCTTTACTGCGATCAACCCCGAAATGCGTTTGTCCGAAACCTGGCGGAGTTAGCTTTGCCTCCCTATATCAATGAATTCACGATGATCCCCTGCGCCATGGAGAAAATGGATTATTGTCCGATGGGGGACCTGTTGTCTATTGAAGCAAAACTTCGCGCGATGGGAGTCGGCCTGGCATGGTTTGAAGAGCCGGAAATCCTCTATGCTTCGCCGCCATCCATTTCGCCGATAAGGGGGAGGGTTCTTGAAGTGCCAGAGGATTATGAATACCGGGCCTGGATGATGTTGGTCAGACTGTTATGGGATAGCGGGGTCATGCTGGCTGCAGTCACACGATACCTGGAAGGTTATGGCATTGAGACTTTTATTAAAGGCGGTAAAGCTCAGAAAGCGTTTGTGCCTTGCTCGTGGGACGAATAATCACAACCGGAAGCGATAATTAATTTTTAAACCGGGTCCAATCTGATTTAACCCATAGATCGGAAGCATGCCGTTCGATTTATGGGTTTGTTATGTCCCTTCATTACCGGATAAGGACAAAGCAAATTATAAGTAATCGTTATGACGCGACCGCGGCCATTCGCACTTACGGGGCCACTGGCCAGAAATTATCTGCTGCATGGATTCTTGAGCGATTAATACCCAGGATTATTGTTCGCGGTCAGGCAACAAAGTATAATAATAGTAATGAAGGTTGAGGCGAAATTGCTACGAAAAAACATGGGTTAATGGGGTTGAAAGAAGATTACTAAATAAGCTCAATAAGACGTTTGTTTAATATTGGATTAGTCTCAAGAAAGAGATGAAAAGTGAACTCAATTCTTAATCCTGATATCGCGTTTGTCGTTCTGGGGATCGCACTGTTGACGACGATCTTTGCCTTGTTGGCGCCAGGTTCCGGCATTCTCGAAGTTCTGGCTTTGATCTTTTTGGTCGCTGTGGGTTATGCGGTGGCAAATTTGCCGGTCAATCTCTGGGCATTGTTCTTCCTGCTCGTTGGGATCGTGACGGTAATTGTGGCCTTCCGGAAAACAAAGAAATGGTATTTTATTGCTGGGCCGCTTGTCCTGCTCATTGTCGGAATGGTCTTCCTCTTTTGGGGAGTCAATCCCTTACTGGCCGGATTTGGCGCGGTTGGGATCGGCGCGTTCATCTGGGTCATTGGGCATAACATCTCGGTAACTTTTTACCAAAAGCCTTATTCCGACCTTGACCGGATGGTGGGGATGATCGGCACGGCAAACACAGATATTTCACACGAAGGCAGTGTTTATGTAGCCGGGGAGACCTGGACTGCCAGGAGTGAGGTTCACATCCCTGCGGGCAGTTCTGTCCGCGTGCTTCAACGTAATGGTCTCGTTCTGAAAGTTGAACTTGTAGAAGATAACCTTAATAATCAAGATTTATAAAATCTTTTGGAGGTTCCATGATTGGTAACTTTAGTATCGTCCCGATTTTGATCGCGTTTATTGCGATTCTAATCCTCTTTCTGTTGGCGAGTTCCATTCACGTCGTCCCGGAATATCAACGGCTGATCGTGTTTCGGCTGGGCCGCAGCATTGGTGAACGGGGGCCAGGTTTTGTGATGCTGATCCCGGTGGTGGATAAGGCGGTCAACGTGGACCTGCGCGAGCAGGTGCGCGAGATCCCTGTCCAGACTTCTATCACCAAGGATAACGCGCCCATCTCAATCGACTTCCTCTGGTTCTATAAAGTGATTGAACCGATCAAGACCGTTTTGCAGGTTGGTAATTTCGAGTTGGCAGCTCAGGGTATTGCCACCACAACCCTGCGTTCGGTTATCGGCAGCATCATGCTGGACAGCGTGCTTTCGGAGCGTGAACAGATCAACAACGCGCTGCGCACCCGCCTGGATGAAGTGACCGAACGCTGGGGCGTCAAGGTCACCAATGTAGAAATCCGCGAAATCATCCCGCCCCGCGAGGTGCAGGAATCGATGAACCGGCAGCTGGCAGCGGAACGTGTCCGCCGGGCGGCCGTGACCGAATCGCTGGGTACCCGCGAGGCGGCCATCAACGTCGCCGATGGTCAGAAACAAGCCGCGATCCTCGAAGCTGAAGGTCATAAACAGGCGCAAATCCTGAAAGCGGAAGGGTACGCCCAGGCTTTGGATAGCATCTATTCAATCGCCAAGACAGTTGATTCCAAAACTCTGACCTTGAAATATTTTGACACATTGAAGGATATGGGTGCCAGCGCTTCAACCAAATACATCTTCCCGATGGAATTTACTTCCATGCTGGAGGATTTCGTCAAAGGCCGGAATAAGGAAGCTTAAATTCCCGCATAAGCGTAATAAAAGCAACGCCTCGACATGATTTCAAATGTCGAGGCGTTTTCGTTATTTATGAATGGGATGGAAAGGGTCAGGCCAGAGCTTTTAGCGCCTCGAGGACGAGGAACACAGGCCAGATGATCGCTTTCAGGAAGCCTACAACGCCCATCCAAAAAGTTGTAGCCTGGCCGATGTAGAAAATGGCTGCGCCAATCATGCCCAGTCCATAGACGGCATTGCCGCCGTTGCTGTGATGATAGGTTTTGTAACACTTTCCATGACGATACTCAATATGTTCGGTTTCCATGATTAATTATTCTCCTTTTATTATTTTCATGTATTTATAGTATAGCGAGGGGTGAAACCACAGAACAAAGATAATCTT
>CAYUSC010000031.1:10672-13226 GCA_964447265.1 uncultured Candidatus Brevefilum sp. | reverse complement strand
GATGACTTGGAGAAAGTAAATCTGCAACTTGGAGAAATCAGAAAGAGTTTTTGAAAAATCATTGAAAATAATATAAAATAGGGGGAACAATCGGGGATTGTCTGACCTTTGCGTTCACTTCAACCCCTTACATGGATTGTTTAGTTTCTGCTGAATAGAAAAATTACTCACCTCATCCTCTACCCAAAGGGAACTATGACGCTACAACAATTTATCGAGCAAATGCCCAAAGTGGAACTACATCTTCATATTGAAGGGACGCTGGAGCCTGAGCTGATGTTTGCCCTCGCGCAACGCAACCGAATCGAGCTGCCCTTCAAGTCTGTACAGGAAGTGCGCGAGGCCTATCACTTCACGAATCTGCAATCGTTTTTGGACATCTATTACCAGGGTGCGCAGGTGTTGATCCACGAGCAGGATTTTTATGATCTGATGTGGGCTTATCTGAAGAAGTCCAGCGAGCAAAACGTGCGCCATGCTGAAATCTTCTTTGACCCGCAAACCCATACCGACCGGGGGATTGCCTTTGAAACGGTAATCAATGGTCTCACCCGGGCGATGGCGGATGCCGAGAAGGAATGGGGGACCACTTCGGCGTTGATCCTTTGCTTCCTGCGCCATCTCAGCCCGGAAGCTGCCCTGAAGACCCTCGAAGATGCCTATCCTTTCCGGGGGAAGATCCTGGGGGTGGGGTTGGATTCGTCAGAGAAGGGCCGTCCGCCGGAGCTTTTCAAGGAAGTTTTTGCAAAAGCTGAAAAGCAGGGTTATCTCACAGTGGCGCATGCCGGTGAAGAAGGGCCGGCGGAATATGTCTGGGAAGCGATCAATCTGCTGGATGTGAAACGCATTGACCACGGCGTCCGTTCAATTGAGGACCCTAAATTGATTGACTATCTGGTGGCGCATCAGATCCCGTTGACGGTCTGCCCGCTTTCCAACATCAAGCTCTGCGTATTTGATGAGATGGGCCAGCACAACATCAAGCAGTTATTGGATTTGGGTGTCCGGGTGACGGTCAATTCCGATGATCCGGCTTATTTTGGCGGGTATATGAATGAAAACTTCCTGGCGACCCAGGCTGGGCTGGACCTTTCGAAGAAGGACCTTTACCAGATCAGTCGGAATGCGATAGAGGCCGCCTTTATAAGCGAGGAAAGAAGGCAGGAATTGTTGGCTGAACTGCTGGATTTCCACCAACGCAATTAATCTTAAAGGACAGGTTTTTAACCTTAAAATCTTCCAGGATTACGCTTAGGGGAATCGATGAGAATTTTTCGATTAAAGATTCGCATAGGCATAATATTAATTTGCCTGCTAATAGCCTCAGCTTGCACGCCTGTAATAGATGAAACGAGCCAGGTGCCAAGTGAGGAAATCGCTGACGCGCCAACGCTAACCGAAACGGTTGAAGCAATCGATATTCAGCCTATGGCAACAGCGAATAGCCGCCCTCAATTCGAAGGGACGGTTGCTTTCTATTCGGATATAGCCGGGAACCCCGATATCTATGTCATCGAGGCGGATGGCAGCGGTTTAGTTCAATTGACCGATGACCCGGCTTTTGATGACAGCCCCGACCTCTCACCAAGCGGCACACGGGTGGTGTTCCTCTCGGCTCGCAATGACCCGGACCCTCAATTCCCCAATTTAAAGTATGACATCTTTGTCGTCAATACTGACGGCACGGGTCTCACGCAATTGACCGCCACGGAAGCCGGCGAAGACCACCCCTCTTGGTCACCGGACGAAACCCGCGTTCTCTTCGATGCGGATTATGATGGTGATGGATTTTATGAGATGTATTCGATCGCTGCGGATGGGACGGATTTGGTGCGGCTGACCACCGGCGCCTGGAACGACCAGTTTGGTGAATATTCCCCGGATGGCAGCCAGATTGCCTTTGCTTCTGACCGCAGTGGTAATTGGGATATTTATACAATGGCTGCCGATGGCAGTAATCCGGTTGCTCTGACCGATGAGGATGACTGGGAGCTTTTTCCGACCTGGTCGCCGGATGGGCAATGGATAGCTTTTGTCAGTATGGTTCCAGGTTCAGGCGAAACGAATGTCTATTCGGTGGATGCTGAGGGCGGCGATATCGTGCAGGAAACCTGGGGCTCCGGTTATAACGAAAACCCGACTTTTTCGCCGGATGGGCAGTGGATTGCGTATCAATCGAATGCAGGCGGCAATTTTGAGATCCTTGTCAAAATGTTCCGGGGTGAATTTGACCCTATCCCGCTTTTTTCATTTCCATCCGATGAACTCTGGCCGTCCTGGGGGATGTCCGGGTTTTCAACTGAGTCAAATTGAGGTGGTGTTATGACCTATACCTTCCAAACCTATTCGCACAACCAGCATGAATTTGAAGAGATCTGCGACCTGCTGAATGAGAGTTACCAACAGGACCACCGGCCGCGAAATTGGCGGCTGGCGGTGGCGGAGAATTGGAATATGGGCTCGCGATTCTTGGAGCCGAAAGAATACTTCATCAACCGGGTTCGTTTGTGGCGGGATGAGGAAGGCCGATTAGCCGGCTTTGTGATCAAAGGTA
>CAYUSC010000031.1:8888-10662 GCA_964447265.1 uncultured Candidatus Brevefilum sp. | reverse complement strand
GGGTGAGATGTTGGCCTGGGCGGAGGAAAATTGGGCCTCGCCGGAAGGGGAGGTTCTGGTTATGGTCTACGATTGGGACACCCGCCGCCAGACCGCCCTGATCCAGAACGGGTATGAGCCTCAGCAGGTGGTCGAGGAGGTGCGGATCTATGACCTCAATGCGGAATACCCGGAGCCGGTCCTGCCAGCCGGGTTCCGGTTCAGTTCAGTTGCGGATGAAGGAGACCCGCAGGCCCGGGTTGATCTGGAAAATGCCATCTGGGATGTCACCCTGGATGAGGCCTGGTACCGGGGGAAGAGTTCATCGCCGCATTATTTCCCCAATCTCGACCTGATGGTTATTTCGCCAGAAGGACGTCCGGCAGCGGCTTCATTGGTCTGGCCTTATCCCGAAACCGGCGCCGGGGAGATTGATCCCCTGGGGACTCACCCGGATTTCCGGCGGCTGGGATTGGCTCGGGCTATCGTGTTGGAAAGTTTCAGGCGGATGCAGGCTTTGGGGTTGAATTTGGCGTATATTGCCTCTGATTCGGAAGATCACGTGGTGAATGGCTTATATGCGTCCCTGAATCCAATAGAGACCTATCAGGGCATCATATGGTCCAAAACAGGAAAACTATAAATTAATAACCTGGGAAAGGTAAACAGACCGCGCTCATTTGGGCCGGGGTGGGTACCTGTGGTTATTATTGCGAAGATAAGGGCGCTTTCGCTCCACAGGATTCCCGGATGATCAATTCGGTGGGGAGAATGACTGTTTCAGCATCTTGTTTATGGCTGGACTGATAGTCCATCAGGATATCCAAAGCTGCGGAAGCCATCTCACGCCTGGGGATATTGACAGTGGTCAGGCTGGGACGCACGATGCCGGCCAGGTCGATATTGTCAATGGAGGTAATGGCAATATCCTGGGGGATGGCAAGGCCATGATCGTGGAGCGCGGCCATGGCCCCGATGGCAATCTCATCAATGGCCGTGAAAAGCGCGGTGGGCTTAGGCGAGCTTTGCAGAATTTCTTCCATAAGCCGGTAGGACGAACTGAGGATATTGGCTGGATCGGGGAAAGCCACAAGAGAGCCGTCGTAGTTGAGGCCGTGTTTTTCAAGTGTCTGGCGGTAGCCATTCAGGCGTCCATCCCGGAAGCCAAGGTGGGCGATGCGCTGATGGCCTAAACGGATCAGATGCTCCACAGCTTGCTGGGCTGCCAGGGTTTGGTCAAAGGTGACTGTCGGCCAGCCTTCAATGGGATCACCCAGACATACCACATTCTTAACCCTGCGGGCCATCTGGTTGAAGGTTTTATCGTCATCGGCGGTGGAAGAAACCATGGAGGGCCGGATCAGAACCAGGGCGGATATTTCCTCGGAGTGAATGTTCTTGGTGAAAAAGACCGGATCAGTCAAGGCTTCCAGGCAGCTAAAGAAACGGATTTCCTGCCCAAGAAGGTGCGCTTCCTCAAAAAGCCCTGAAAGGATGGCGTTGTAATAGGTGTGTTCAAGGACGGTGAAACTGGGGCCGCCGACGACAATCCCGATGCAGCGCTGGGCGGAACAGGGTCCCAATTTGAGTCGCTGGGCGTTGATATTAGGGTGATAACCTAATTTCTCGATCGCTTCAAGGACGCGGGTTTTTGTCTCCGGGGCAACGCTGCGCGGGCCGCCATTGAGGACATACGAGACAACACTGCGTGAAACCCCCGCCAGGTTTGCGACATCTTTTTGGGTAATGATTTTTGAACCCTGGGTCATGAAACCGTCCTGAAAGCTGTGAATGT
>CAYUSC010000031.1:0-8788 GCA_964447265.1 uncultured Candidatus Brevefilum sp. | reverse complement strand
GGTAGTTTAATCCCTAATAGGGAACTCACCGTAGTTTAACATTCCACCGCTTGACTTTTACAAGTCGAAAATTTATAATCTTGAACGTAATCAGTGTCAACACGAGTTGACAAAGCGTCATTACATAACCCTGAAATCGAAGGAGGGATTTTTTTATTTTCTAGGTAATATTCAAACCCGGAAGGTTTTTTATTTCTACCAAAAAGTCTATCTATATTAAAAGGAGAAAAAAGAATGAAGAAAATATTGTATACAACCTTCGCGTTGGCCCTCATTTTAGTGATGGGGCTGACGGCCTGCCAAGGCACTCCTACTGCTGAGGTCACGGAGACGGAAGCTCCTGCGACCGAAGAAGTAATGACCGAAGAACCAACAGAAGAGGTCGTTGAACCTGTGGCGACCTTGAGGATTTGGGCTGACGAACAACGTGCCCCCGTCCTGAATGAACTGGCTGCCGATTTCCTGGCTGAATACAATGTGGAGCTGGTTGTCGAGAACATCTCCGGCATCCGCGACCAATTCCTGGTTGCCGCTCCCGCCGGTGAGGGCCCCGATATCATCGTCGTGGCTCATGACCAGGCTGCTGCCATTGTTGCCAGTGGTTTGGCCGCCCCCGTTGATCTGGGCGCCAAAGCCGGTGATTTCACGGAAGAAGCTCTCAAAGCGTTCACCTATGAAGGCGTACTCTATGGTATGCCCTACGCCACGGAGAACCTTGGTTTCTTCTATAACACTGATCTCGTCGAGACTGCTCCCACCACCTGGCAGGAAGTCTATGACATCAGCCGGCAGTTGATTGATGAAGGCAAGATCGAATATGGTATTGCCTTAGCCGGTACCTCATACGATGCTTATCCCTGGATGACATCCCAGGGCGGTTACATTTTCGGCCTTGATGAGAATGGTGACTACAACCCGCAGGATGTTGGCGTTGGCGGCGAGGGCATGATTGCTTTCGGCAATATGGCCAAACAGTGGGCTGATGACGGAATCCTTTCACCCAACACCGATAACACCACAGCAAAATCCATGTTCCTGAATGGCCAAATTGCCTTCTTCATGAATGGACCATGGGAGCTGACCAACCTGCGTGAAGCTGGTACACCCTTCACCATCACAACCTTCCCGGATGGCGGCGTTCCCTTCCTCGGCGTTCAGGGCTTTATGATCAATGCCTTCAGCGAGAATATTCTCCTGGCCGAAGCCTTCCTGACCGAATATGTTGCCACCGAAGAGACCATGCTGAAATTCGTGGAATCCGATCCCCGTGTTCCTGCATACGTTCCCGCTCTCGAGCAGATGACCGATCCTGACCTGATGCTGATTGGTGAAGCTGGCGTCGGCGCTCAGCCCATGCCCGCTATTCCTGAAATGGGTAAGGTTTGGGGTGACTGGGGCAATGCTTTGACCTTCATTTTGAATGGCGAAAAGACACCCGCAGAAGCCTATACATTTGCCCAGGAAGCCATTGTGGCTGCGATTGCCAACGACACGACCGGTATGGTCAATATCCCCGGCTCATGGCAAATCCAGGTTGATCCCGAGTGTGAGTGGAATCCTGCCTGCGCAACCACCGCTCTGACATTGGGCGATGATGGTCTGTACAGCGGCACATTCACCATTCCTGCTGGCGACTACGAAGTCAAGGTCGCTTTGGATGGCGGATGGGACACCAACTACGGTGTTGATGGCGTTGCTGGCGGCGATAACTATATGTTCACCGTTGCTGCCGATGGCGATGTCACCTTCATCTATGATCCTGAAACCCACCTGTTAGAGATCGTACTCCCGTAAACTAGTACCTACAAACAATGTGAGGAGACCAGAATGTTTTGGTCTCCTCACTTCATATTGAAAGGAGAAGTAGGGAATGGAAAATCGCAACAATCATACAGCCTTAACAGTTAAGCAGATGATTTCCAGTGTTTCTTCCATTTTCATCTTCATCGTCGTATTAGCGGTTGATCTCATCCTGGGATACTTAACTTACAAACTGTTTACTCTCGACTATGTCCCTCTGGCAGTCGTATTTTGTATAATTATCCTGCTTATTACTGTTTCCTTCCTTATTCCCAAACTCAAACACCTCAAATGGATGTCAATAGGTTTATCTGCCTGGCTTCTGTTTTCGATCTTCCCAATCCTCTTTACAATCTATAACGGTTTCACCAACTATGGTGATGGCCATTTGATCTCAAAGGCTTTGGCGATTCAGCAAATCAGCAAGCAGAAATACCTTCCCGAGACGGGTAAATCATATGAGTGGGTGGCTTATCGTTCCGATACCAATGATTATTTGCTTTGGTTAAAAGACACTGATGGTCTTACCAGCATTGTCAGGATGACCGAATCAGGGGCTGATGATCTGACCCTGGAAGTGGTGACGGGCGAAAACGGCATTGGAGAATTGGATGATGAGGGTGCGCCTAAGACGATTGAAGGCTATACCCGACTTAATAAGATCACCGCGAGCACGGACGTGAACCTGACGAACATCCTTTTTGGGGAAGCGGACCATACCATTCAGGTCCGGTCTCCTTCGGAAGCGGCGGAATTGGTCCCGCTTTATACATATGACGAAGAAGCCAATACCTTCACAGATGCCAGAAATGGCGTTGTTTATACGGATGTTGAAGGTACCTGGACATCAGTGGATGGCAAAGAATTAATCCCTGGATATTCCGACGTCATCGGTTTCAGGAACTTTGTCGATTTTGCGACGAGCCCGGGTTTACGCGGTCCCCTGGTAAATATTGTCACCTGGAACTTCATGTTTGCAACATTCAGTCTTCTTCTGACCTTCTCTCTGGGTCTGTTGATATCCGTTATTTACAACGACCCCGGGTTTAAGGGGAAGAAGATCCTGCAATCGCTGTTGTTGATTCCTTATACCATTCCAAGTCTGATCACGATTTTGATCTGGCGCGGCATGTTGAATCCTGATCTTGGGATTGTCAATCGTGTCCTGGAAGCCGTCATTGGCATCTCGCCGGATTGGTTTAATAATCGTTACCTGGCACAGATCGCTATCCTGATCGTCAACATGTGGCTGGGTTATCCTTACTGGATGCTCGTGACGAGTGGGGCATTGCAATCCATTCCCCAGGACATTTACGAGGCTGCCCAGGTGGATGGCGCAACCGGATGGCAACGATTCTGGAGGATTACCCTGCCGCTGCTGCTGGTATCCGTTGGACCTTTGATGATATCGTCGTTTATCTTCAACTTCAATAACTTCAACTTAATATACGCCTTTATCAACGGTGGCCCGCCAATTCCAACAGCCATGACCCAGGCCGGTTATACCGACATCATCATCAGCTATGTCTATAACCTGGCGTTTGCCAGCGGTCGAGGCATTCAATACGGATACGCTTCAGCGATCTCGGTTGTCCTCTTTATCCTGATTGCGATCATGGCTTTGATCCAGTTCCGATTCACGAACATGTGGGAGGAGGTAGGGGAGAATGCCTAGTAAAGAGAAAACCCAAAAAATTAGGACAATGGCGCAGAAGAAAAGAATCAGCCTGATCCTTAGATGGATCCTGGCTATCATTCTGATTACTTTCAGCGTATTCCCCGTGATTTGGATCATATCCGCAGCGTTTAACCCGGTTAATGACCTGGCGAATCAAAGTCTAATTCCAGAAAACGCAGGGTTTGACAACTTCGTTGCCCTGGCTAATACGGATATTTTCCCCTTCTTCACCTGGTTATGGAACTCGATTAAGGTTTCTGTACTGACTACTGTCCTGACGCTATCGTTGACAACGATGGCGGCCTTCGCGTTTTCGCGGTTCAGATTTAAAGGCCGGCAAGGGCTGTTGAAAGTCATCCTGCTGGTTCAGAGTTTCCCCAACCTGTTGGCGATTGTCGCTTTGTTCTCGATTAATAAACAGATCGGCGATGTTTTTGCCGCCCTGGGATTGAACACCCATGCGGGGCTGATTATGGTTTACCTGGGCGGCGCCATGGGGATGAACATCTGGCTGATGAAAGGCTATATGGATACCATCCCGCGGGATATTGATGAATCCGCTCACGTGGATGGGGCAAATGACTGGCAGGTCTTTAGAAAGTTGATATTGCCATTGCTGCGCCCAATCCTGATCGTTATTGGGATCCTCAGCTTCATTGGAACCTATGGCGAATTTATCATTGCCAGGACCCTTTTGACCAAACGGGAATTACAAACGGTGATGGTCGGCCTGCAAATTTATACATCCGGGCAATACACTCAGAATTGGGGTGTGTTCGCGGCGGGTGCGCTGATTGCGGCGCTCCCAATTATGATTATCTATTTAGTTCTGCAGGATCAGATCGTTGGTGGTCTGACCCGCGGCGCAGTTAAAGGGTAATTTTGTCTGGCTATTAGTCGGAGAGAACAATGATGAATCAGGACCATGAAGCTCCGCAGGATTACATTTTTGGTGAATTAAATCGACCCCAATTTGCCGCGCCCTGGATAAAAGAAAGTCTATCCGGCGTGCGGCATTATTCTCGGAAGACGCCTCTGGGGCCAAAACCAGGTGAAGCAGTCACCCTGAAAGTGACCACGGATGCCGGCCTGGCTGTTAAAGAGGTTATGGTCTGGTTCACAACCGATGAATGGCAAACTACTCAAAAAGCGTCATTTTCACAATTGCAACTTAGCTGGAATACCCTGGCCTGGACTTATATTCAGGAATGGGCAGTGACATTACCCCCTCAACCCGAGGGGGTAATGCTGCGTTACAGGATAGGCGCAAAAACAAGTGATCCTGAGACGCTCACTTTTGCGGATAATCAGTCCCATGTCTTCGATAATGCCACTCATTATTCGATCTGGTATGGCGGCGGATGCAATCCCGATTGGGCCAGGCAGGCGGTCGTTTATCAAGCCTTTGTGGACCGTTTCAACCCCGGAACTGGAAAGGATTGGGTCCAAACCGCTGATTTATGCAAGCCATTTGGGGGAACGTTATCCGGTGTGATTGAGAAACTCCCTTATATTAAAGCAATGGGCTTTAATGCCATCTGGTTCTCACCGATCTTTAATACGCCCACCCATCATGGTTATGACATCTCGGATTATTTTAAGATCAATCCCGGCTTTGGCACGCTGGACGAATTCAAAGAAATGGTTTCAGCAGCGCATCAGCTAGGGATCAAGGTGATTTTGGATTTTGTAGCTAATCACTGCTCTGACAAGCATCCGTATTTTCAGGATGCACTGAATAAAGAGGACAGCGAGTATCATGCTTGGTTCGTGTGGGATCAATGGCCCGTATACGAAAGCTTCTTCAACGTTGATACCATGCCAAAGATCAACCTGGCTTATGGCAGCCCGGCGCGGGAGCACCTGCTTGAAGCGGCCAGGTATTGGCTTGAATTGGGCGTGGACGGTTATCGGCTGGATTACGCTTACGGACCTGAACATGATTTCTGGGTTGATTTCCGTCGGGCATGCGTGAACGTCAGGTCGGATGTGTGGACCTTCGGTGAATTGGTGCTGCCAGCGGATATCCAGGCGAGTTATGCTGACAGCCTGGGAGGCAGTCTGGATTTCCTGCTCTGCCAGGCATTACGTTCGACATGCGCGACTGAGAGCTGGTCATTGTCCCATTTTGCGGGTTTTCTCGACAGTCATTTCCGCTACTTCCCCGAGGGACACAGCCTGCCCAGCTTTATTGACAATCACGACATGGACCGTTTCTACACCATAGCCGGTGAGGACCTTCGGCGACTCAAACTAGCACTGCTGGTGCTTTATATGCTCCCCGGACCACCCATCGTCTACTACGGAACGGAAGTACCTTTATCCCAGAAGCAATTGATCCATGAAGGCGGCGCTTTGGGTTTTGACGAAGCGAGAGTGGAAATGGATTGGGATTGCGAGGCTTCATTTGAACTCAAAACCTACCTGGCGCAATTAGCCGAGTTACGAACCCATAGGGCTTATCACGCAAAAGGGGGGTGGCAGATCGTAAAAATGGACGATGAAGGTCAATCTCTGGTGATGGCATTGTCCGATACCACAGACCTGCTCATCATCAACCGGTCTGATCTTGAAAAGGTGATGACGATCCCGGTCATGAATGGAGAGGGCGAATATCTCGATCCACTATTGGGTGAGCGCTATCCATTCACGGATCATCAATTGACTCTGACAATTCCGGCATTATCAGGGATGGTATTATCTCGCAAATAGCCGGCAGTTGTGAACCGGTGCTTACCGAAATTGATCAACGGTGATTATTTTGGGCTGTATACTTCATTTACAGCCCGATTTTATTTAATTGAATATTTATAAATTATCACCTCAGGTGTATAATTTATTGTTGTCCACCAATTTTCAATCACTAAAGACTGCATATTCTACTGAGAAATGGGCTTCGGCTGGGTGTTTTTGGATTTATCCGAGATTTATGGCAAATTTACCCTTGAAAGGGAGAAAAGATGACTGCAAACCCGAGTATTTGGATTGGTCTGATAATTGAAGTCGGCGCAGGGATTGTTCTTGGAGGTATTGGGATTGTCCTGATCGTCCTTTATTTCCGCAATAAGTCCAAATCTGAAGCCAGCAAGGGTTGGCCCTCGGTTTCGGGGCAGGTTCTGGATCGAGGTGTCAAGATTGATACGGATTACGATGATGATGGCGTTTCAACCACGACCTATCTGCCGCAGATCACGTATGAATATCAAGTCAATGGGATGAGTTATCAATCTCACCGGTTTGCTTTCGGCAGCACACCGGGTTTTGGCAATAGAAACAAGGCAGAAGCTTTTCTTGCGCCTTATGCTCAGGGCAGGGCTGTGAAAGTATTTTATAATCCGGAAAAACCGGATGAATCGGTTCTTTCCCAGCAAATGCGCAGCATGACTGCTGGTTTGGTTGTCGGGATTATCTTTGTTGTGGCTATGTCCTGTTTCTTCTGCCTGGCGGGCAGCGGACTGATTAAACTGTTTCAATAAACCAGGTTAAGATCCAAACTATTGAGAGAACGAAGTAAATTTCGTTCTCTTTTTTATTTTTTCTGGCCATTTGCTGCCAGTGGGATACCAGGTGATAACGGTGAATAACAAGTTGTAATAACAGGAGCCATTTCTTGGTTTACTCTCTATACTCCTGAGGCGTATAATAGGTGTGAATTCCAGCAACCATTATCAGTATCCAAAATTATATTTTTACTCGGTATCCATGCCAGGGCGTTATTGAACCAAAGAAAAAGAATGCGCACGATTGACACTGTCGAAAACTATCGAGGATATCACAATGAAGAAACATACTATTTTGGCAGGGATGTTATTACTGGCTTTAGCCTTATCAGGCTGCCAGGGGACTCCCCAAACCACCTCAACAACATCTCCAGTCACGGAAGTCGCAACCCAAGAGACGGTTACGGCAACAGATGTAATTACAGCCACTGAAACACCCACCGACTCGCCAACCCCAACCGAAGAACCGGCCAGGGTCATGCTGGTTACAACGGAGCAGGATGTTGTTGATGGCGACACCACGGATTTTGACTCTCTGGAGGCTAACCCTGGGAGCGATGGTCTGATCTCCTTGCGGGAGGCTGTTCAGGCAGCCAATCAGACAACCGGCAGAAAGCAGATTGATTTTTCCTCTGATTTAGCCGGGACGACGATCTATCTCGGGCAGGCCCAGCAATATGAGGAGCCTAGGTTATGGATCACCGGCGACCAGCTCACAGTAAATGGCGACGTGGACGGGGATGGCGTGAGTGACATCATTTTGGATGGCTCGAAGCTGAACATCAATTATTCAATGGCCTTCATTCTTAACGCCTCTCAACTTGTGATTGAGAACCTTCAATTCAATGGATTTCAACAGTTCGCGATCGGATTTGCCTGCGTGGATGATGCCTGCGGGAATCGTTCCTATGAGGGCATTGTGATTCAGAACAATACCATTTTCTCGGATGTTGGCGGTGGAGGCGTTATCCTGACGCCTTTGAAAATCGTCTCAGGCATGGCTGATCCGACCCTGTTTTCAAATATTGTCATCAGCGATTTCCAGGTGTTGAATAATTCGATCACGGTCAGCAACGGCGGGAACGGCGGCATTTTCATCATGGCGGCCGGTGCAGGCGGGTCGGATAATCACCTGTCGGATATCCTTATTCAGGGAAATACCGTCTCATCACCTGGCGTGACCATCACTGTCAACGGTGGGGATGGCAGCAGTGCTTATTTCCAATTCCCGGGCGAAGAAAAGTTCTCGGATCGTAACGTGGTCGAAAGGGTCAGCATCCTTTCCAATGTGTTGAACCCAGTCGGGATCGGCGGCGACAGCGCTCGCCCGTCCGGCATTGTTTTTGTTGCGGGCAATTATGGCAACAGCGATAATGTGATCCGGGATGTGGTCATTGAGAATAATGAAGTCTCCTCCAACGCGGAACATTTATTGGTCATGTACGCGACGAGTAACGGTATTGTGGCAGGTCTGCCAATGACCAGCCGGGCAGCCACTGGGAACATCATTGAGAATGTGGAGATTGTCGGAAATATCAGCCATGCCGACACAACTGCCTTTACATTGATTGCCTGCAATGGGGAGGACCCATCGCCCATGGGTGCTACCGGCTCGATCAGTCATGTGTGGATTCATGCCAATGAGATCCTGGATTATAAGTGGGAAGGGATTGATATTTTTACCGGTGCTGGCGAGAGCAATAGCCTGATTGAGGATGTCGTGATTGAGGATAATACATTCACCGCCCTAGATATCACCAAGGGGCAGGCGCTCTTTATCTATGCCGGCGGATGCAGTAACTGCACGCGA
>CAYUSC010000030.1:2225-25422 GCA_964447265.1 uncultured Candidatus Brevefilum sp. | reverse complement strand
CGTTCAACAGCGCCGGTGAGCGTGGTCATATGGAAAGTATAACGGAAATTCGGGCTGCCACCGGCGTGATTATCACGCCTGCCGCATATTTAATCTGTCCACAATCTTAGCAAAAGTCCGGTGAGATTTGCGGGCCGCCCCAGGACGGCGAATACCCCTCACACCGCCGCGTGAGGTCCGTTTCCTACGAGAATGGATCCGCCTCACCGGCTTCAGCCTGAGGGTCATCCCAACTGGATTGAAGCAGGAAACACGCCGCCATGGCGCCTTGTGTGAGCAGATGGTCATCCATTACCGTCTTATTGCCCAGCCAGACCTGCTGCAACTGTGCGTACCGGTCCCAATCATTGAGCCGGGTCATGACCATCTCGCTGTCGTTATAGATCCTGAAATAGTTCTCAAAGCGTTCATCCCCTTCAAAGACATACTCCGGTTTTTCGCCATTCCCCTTTTCAGCCTCCAGCAGAGAGATCAGGTCCGGGCGGTCGGTGTGCAGCCAGCCATTTTGGGCAAGGTCATCCGGCGGTGTAGCCCACAGATATCCCCGATCGAGATTATAAGCCGTCGCCAGCAGGACTCCGGTATCAAAATTCCAGAAATAAAACATCCCTTCCCGGGTGACGGCTATCAGAACCGGCCAATCCGGATTGTAGGCCAGATCCAACACATGGTTGAAGTCATTAAATGCTGGGACGCCCTCAAATTTCCGTAGACATTTTCCCGTTTCAAGGCTCCACTCCGAAATATTGTTTTCCAGGTCATATGACAGGAAGCGCTTGCCATCCGGAAGGACCATTATTTGGGCGCCATCAAATCCATCAAAGGTTAACAGCCGTTGGCCCGTCCTGCCACACCACAACCCTTTGGGGGGCTTTTCACCCTGAAGATATTCACCAAAAATGAAGGTCAATTCATCGGGATCAACCAGGCGATGATAATTCAGGAAAGTATCCTTGCCTTCCCGGCAATAATCCAGAAGGTCAATCGTCTTCAAACATGCGCCTGTCATTGGATCCCATTGGCGGATGACCTTATCCTCAACCGTCACCAGGCGGCTCCCATCCCGGTTGAATGTGATCGAATAAAGGCTTTTAAATTCTGCGGCCAACAGGGTCAGGATTTTAGTTGTTTTAAGGTTCCGGACAACCACACCCTCACCATCGGTGTAGGCGATGATCGAACCTTCCGGGTGAACAACCAAATAGGAACGCTTGGGACGTTTTTCCATTGGCATCACCTGCATGCACCTGCCCCGAGCCATGTCCCACACCCGGACCATCAAGTCATTGGCCATACTGATCAACAATTTTCCATCCGGGCTGAAGGCAAAAGCCCTCCCGCTCGGATAAACGGAGTCGGAATCATCCGTGTTCCCAATCAGCCGGGTCTGCAATTTCCCGGTACGGAGATCCCAGACATTGAATGCGCTGCCGGGGCCTTCTGTCACCAGCACCTTGCCATTCGAGGCAAAAACTGAACAGCGAATCCGGGAAGGTTCACGCAGAACCAAATTGAACACTTCTCCTGATGGAAGTGAATAGAGCTGCAATCCCCTGCCGTGGGCAATCAACTGGCTGCCGTCCCGGTTAAACATAATCGGACTGAAGGACGATGGGATATCCTCTATCAACGCCGTGCGCGATCCATCCCGCAAGTCCCACAACTGCAGCTTCGTCTCATGTCCCGTAGCCAGGGTGTGGCCATCCGGACTGAGCGCCAAGGACCAGACTCCCCAACAACCCTCAATCCTTCGTTCCTGCTCGGTCTGAGAATCGATCAAATAGAGGCCATAATTACTCCCCTCTTTGGTGACCAGGGTCCGTCCATCCGGCGTCACATAAATTTGATGCACTTCCAGAACCCGGGGAATCTCACGGACAAACTCCCCCGTATTGATATCCAGTAATTTGACCGCTTTTCCCACACCCAAATAGAGAGTCTGGCTGTCAGTGGAAAAAGTAAAATCCTTGAGGCTGTCCTTGCTCAGATCTTCAAACCAATACCGCCGGGTCCCATCTTTCATATCCCAGATTCCCAGGGCATAATAGTCGCCTGAGGCCAGCCAGCGTCCATCCGGACTGATCGCCTGGTTCAGGATTCGGCGCTGATGCCCGGTTAATGTCCTGACGCACGCCCCGGTGTAAATATCCCGAAACCGGACTATCTCTTCGGAGCCGCCGGTGATGATATATTTTCCATCCGGCGAAACCAGGATTGCCTCAACCCAGCCCTCGGCGTCAAAAGCCTGAACGACCTTTCGGGAATGCAGGTCCAGGGTATAGATCACCCGCCGATTGGCGATCACAACCCGCCGGCCATCCGGCGTGAAGCAATAACGCTGCATGGTCAGGCTGTGCAGGCTGGTGATGATCGGCGTGATCTCCCGTTCAGGGGCGCAGGCCAGTCGGGTTTCCGACTCGAAATGCTGAACGGAAGCCAGGGCCTGCTGACGAACGGGCCGCGGGACAAGTTGTTTATTGTTATCTGTCATGATGCCGTTTCCTTTGAATCGTTCAGTTCCCAATGGACTTCATCCCCGGCAAGCATCTGCCCGGCGAGGGGCTGTGAGAAATAACGCTCGATGACCCGCTGCACGCCGCGGGCGCCGCTGCCTTCCAGTTTTTCAAGAAGATAGTCCAGCAGAGTTTCCCGGTCAAAATCCACCCGGACACCTTGTTCTTCAAACCGGATCAGAGCCTCATCCAACCGGAGGTTGGCAATCGCCCGGAGGTCTTTCCGAGTCAGGCTGCGGAATAGAATCAAATCATCAAAGCGACCCAGAAATTCAGGAGGGAAATGCCTGCCGAGGATATCCTGCGTGGTTCTTTTTTCTTCCAGCGCTGCAAATCCAAACCCTTTTGTGACTAAATCGTCCTGGGTCAGCACATTTGTGGTGACAATGATGATACAGCCCCGGGTGGAAAGCAGTTCACCTTTGCCGGTGCGTACCCGGCCGTTATCCAATATACCCAGGAGGAAGTCCCGAATGTCCGGATGGGCTTTTTCAAGCTCATCAAACAGGATCACCCCACTGCCGGCTTCATGCAGAAATTCCGCCAGCAGCCCGGGGTTTTCATGCCCCACCAGCCCAGGCGCTGAGCCGATCAACCGGGAAGCCGTGGCGCTGTGGGTATATTCCGCCAGGTCAACGAGCAACAGCCGGTCCTCGCTCCCATAAAATTCACGGGCCAGGATCCGCCCCAATTCAGTCTTGCCCACCCCGGTGGGGCCGGCAAACAGGAAGGTACCGAGGTTCCGTTCCCGGCTCGATTCAGCAAACTGGCGCCGGTAAATGATGGCCTGCATCACTTTACCGACCGCCTCGCCCTGCCCGATCAGGCGGGTGTTGATCCGGGCTTCCATTCCGGCCAATGCACCCTGCCCGGCCGCGTCCAATTCGGAAATGGGCTGCCCGGTCTGGTCCGCCAGAAGGTTCATCAACAGAGCTTTCGAGACCGTATCCTCATTCATCATCCGGGTTTTGGCCGCGGCCAGGTCCAGCAGATTGATCGCCTTATCAGGCTGGTGGCGATGCGGCAGATATTGATCCGTCAGCCGGATGGCTGCAACCGATACCTCTTCCGGGATCAGCACCCCGGTCCGGGTATGAATGTTGTCCGCCATGGAGGTCACCAGATTGAGCAGCAGTTCACCCGATGGCGGATCCAGGGGAAGCACTTCAAACCGGCGTTCCAAAGCCGTGTCCTGGGCGATATACCGATGATACTCCTCGGTCGTGGTTGCGCCAATCATGCGAACCTCGCCGCGCGCCAGGAAGGGCTTGAGAATATTGGAGGCATCCATCGCCGATTCGCTGGTACGCCCCGCCCCCCACAGCAAGTGCATTTCATCAATGAAGAGGATTGTCGAAGGATTGGCCTTGAGTTCAGATAACAGCCCATCCAAGCGCTCTTCAAACTGGCCGCGGTACATCGTGCCTGCCAGCAGTTTGGAAAGCGAAACTTCAAATAAGGCCGCATGAGCCAGGGATTCCGGCGCCTCTCCCCTCGAAATCGCCCGGGCGAAGAGTTCCACCAGAGCGGTTTTACCGGCGCCGGCCGGCCCGGTGATCACAGCGTTGCCTTTTTGGGTTTTCATCAGAATCAGGATGAGCTGCTCCAGCTCCTTTTCCCGAGGATAGAGCATATCAAAAGACCCGGCTTGCGCCAGTTCGGTCAGGTTGCGTCCAAACCGGGTCAGGGTGGGCAAATTCCGGTCGATATCGCTGACCACACTGGCCAGCACGGCCGGCTCCGACCGCAGCTCTTCCAGTTTGCTTTTGAGACATTGCAAATCCAACCCCTGATGGACCATTTCCCGGGTCAGAGGGTGATAAGGCATCTCGGCGAGCGCCCAGAGGACCGAAGCGGCCACCGGTTGTCCCGTTAGCCGATAGAGGAGGGCTTGCGAGAAGACCTGTTCGTCCTGATGTTCGGCATTCAGGTCCTGATTGCTGAGGATTTGGACAAAATTCCGCAATTCCAATCCGCAAGGTGATAAGATCTCACTCAGTTCCGCCTGCCAACCGGGGTGTTCAGCCCAGGTGCGTAAAGCCTTCTGCACCGTTATCCGCTGACCGGGGTTGTGGTCATTGACCTGCTTAAAGAGGGCGTTCAGGGATAGGGTCATGATTCGTTGGCCTTGAGCGATTCCATTTCCAGAAGCAGGTTATCCCGATCAACCCGCAGTGTCTCAATTCGGGCTTCCATCCGCTGCTCAAACTGGGTCTGCTTTTCTTTGTCGTTGAGCAGCACCTTTTTGGATTTCACATCCTTATCAGCCAGCATGGCAGCCAACTGCCCCTTTGCCGCGTTGAGCCGGTTTTCCAGCAAGGTGATTTCTACATCCAACCAGGTAATCTGTTCCTGGATGGTCTCGCCCTGGATTTGGTATCGCAGGTCCACCTGGATATTATTCATCTTCAGGATCGCCTCAACCTTCCGGCGAACCTGCCGAAGTCCCTCCAGCGAGCGCATGTCATGATAGGCGAAATTCGGCGGATAACCCAACTCGGATGGGGTGATTTTCAAAGCCTCCAGAAGGATATCTTCCAGTTCCTTTTTCTGTTCATCATTCAGTTTGGCGTAGACCGGATTATGCATCAGGGTGTCCGGATGAACCATTTTGCGAATCTCCCGAATCTCCCATTTGCATTCCTCTTTCTCCTTCTCAAGATCCTCCGGAGCCATCGGCGTTCCGAATTCCGACCAGGCCTGCACGAGGATGCCCCCCTCTGCCTGGGCCTCGAGCAGTTTCAAATCCGCCATGGCGCGTTCCAACTGCTGCTGGGTTTCCCGGATCTTTTCTTCCAACTCTTCTTCGCTGATGCCCGGGTCCTTCCGCAGATAAAATAGCCGCATATCCAACAGCTTGATTTCAGTTTCCAGTTCGGTTTGCTGGATAATCACTGGGCCAAACCGGCGGAGATAGGCCTGGTCCACCTCGGCATTTTTAAGGCGAGTGTTCTCGATATCAATATAGACCGTATCCAGCTCATCCAGCAAGGTCTGCCAGACGCACCGATCGCGCCAGAGGGTATCCTGGTCTTCATGTGAGCCGGCTTGGGCCTGCTCGATGATCTTCTTTTGGTAATCCCCAAAATTTCGGATTTTTTCGCTGCTATTCGGATAACACAACAGGTTTTCCATGAACAAATCTTCGACCAAGGTGGCAAAATTCTGCCGGTCATAGCCCGCTGTCTTTGCCAGATGCCAATGCCGTTCAAAGAGGTCAAAGAGGGCGCCGGAATCAAGTTGGTGGCGATATTGGGCAAGCGTTTCTTTGAAATAATTTTGCCAATGCTGGTCTTCGTTGTAGCTGATGATGATGTTGATCTGCGACTGACCGGTGCCGGGAGAGAATCGCTCATCTCCTTTGACCAGATATTCCTCAAAATCCGATTTGAGGACCCAATGCAGCAGGGTGTAAAAATCGAGGCAGAAGAACAAACCTACCCGCAGGATATCTTTCTGCGGCGGGAAAATGTGCCCGTTGCTATCCTCAAACCAGCGGCGGGTGGTGTTGGCTTTTTGTGAGGCCACCGGTCCGCCATCAAATCCGCACTCCTCCAGCAACCGCAGGCAGCCTTCGTGATCGTAACCAAAGGTGCTCTGGGTGATCGCCTGACACCGTCCGCTGGGCGCCCAAATTTCCCGCTGTCTTTTGGGATAACGGCCCCCCTCCAGGGATTTGAAGCTGTCATTGTATTCCTCGAGCCGGTATTTGAGATCTTCAACAAAATTTGCGTAGAACATCGTGGTTACCTCATCAGTGTTTCTTTGGCTTTGATGCATTAATCATACAGGCCTTTTGATGAAAATAACATGGAAAATATTGGATATTCATGGGAAATGAAGACATATTGAATGGGAAATATGGGTAAAGCTACGCTAAAAAAAAATTGTGCATTCGGTATTTTAATTTTTCAACCAGGGAAAAATGAACCGGGTTATCCGGAAAAGGTCCGGGATTTGATCCAGGCTATGCTGCGCTGAGATTATGCAGTTAAATACGGATTTTCCGGCTTAATAATCCGGCCAGGGAATGATCACCGGATCTGAAAAGCCGTGTTTTTCAACCGTATAAAGTTTCCCCGAAGATGGCATACTGCAGGTGTTGTCATCCGTGACGGTGTAGCTGGTGGTGTACTGATCCGGGAAGCCGACCGTCCACCAGATATACGCCCCGTTCTGGCAGACCCAGGCCTCAATCAGATACCCCCGGTCATCATCTTCGGTCATCCAGACCTTGTTCCAGGTGATCGTGACCTGATCCCCCTTACGGTAAGCCCGCACATTGTTGGGTGGGCCGTACATATTGGACCCCACCCGCTCCAAATGCAGATCCACATAATAGAGGACCGAGATATCGCCTGTCACTTCCACCACGGAGGGCGAAACCCAGCAATGATAAGCGAGTTTATCAAATTTCACATACAGCCAGTCGCTGTAAGGCCAGCGGCCATCCACAATGCCGCGGTCGCCTTCATAAAGATCGGCGGCATGTAAATACGCTTTGGAAGGGCCGTAACGGCAGTGCGCCGCGGCCACACTGACGACCACATCCGGGAAGTCATAGGTCGGGCTGGGCGTGATAGTGGGCGTACTTGTGATTGTGGGGGTTGGCGTGTCAGTCGGTGTGAGTGTCACCGTGGGGCTGGGCGTGACCGTCGGAGTCAGCGTTGCCGTCGCGGTCACCGTAGCCGTCGAAGTCGGCGTCCAGGCTGCTGCCGTTTCAGTTTGCTGTTTCGCATTCTGTGTTTGCTGGAAATGCTCCCAAGGCGCACAACTTGAAAGGAATAGCCCCAAAATCAGAATAGCCTGCCATCGATGAAGCCGTGTTTTTCTCATGCCCTAAGTTTACCGGTAAGTGGTACCAAAAAGGTTTCGCGATTTTTCAGCATATTCGGACGGAAGACTTGCTATAATGAAGAGCGAACCATTGTTTCGGAGGGACTCCTATGGCAAAGACGATCCATTTTTCCAATGTGCCTATCACCGGTGGATTTTGGGACCAAATCCTGAAAATCAATGCCGAGACCGCTATATTTCACCAATGGGACGAGTTGGAAAAATCCGGGTCGATTGAATATTTCCGGATAACCGCCGGACAAAGCGAACACTTCCGCACAGGTTTCTTCTTTTCCGATTCGGACGCCTATAAGTGGCTGGATGCGGCCTGCCGGATCAGCAATCAGCGTCCCTCCCCTGCCCTACGGGAACGAATTGATGCATTTGCCACCCTGATCCGCCAGGCGCAAACCTCGGATGGGTACCTCTTTACCTACAATCAGATCCTCTTCCCCGACCAGCGCTGGATTGCACTTCAAATTGAACACGAACTCTACTGCCACGGGCATCTGATCGAAGCCTGTCTGGCGCATGACACCGCTTTTCCGGAAGAATCCCTGCTGCCGGTCGCAGTCAAAGCAGCGGATTTGATCTGTAAGGTTTTTCTGAACCAGCCCGCCCATCTTCAACCCGGTCACCAGGAGATTGAACTTGCGTTGTTGGGACTATACGAAAGAGTGGGTGAGGGACGCTATTTCGAAATGGCCAGCCAATTCCTCGCTCGACGCGGTCGGGTCCGCGGCCATGGCTTGCGCTTGCTGGCCGCAACAATCCGCTCCGCGAGCCGCGGCAAATCGGTGGCGAAGCGCGAAAAGGCTCACCGAGCAGCCCACCCCGACCTAAAGCCCTTCACCCTGCCTCCGATGAACGAAGCCCCGGCCTCATTCAAGACCAACCTGCGCTTCCTGATCAGTACGCTCAGCGGAAAGTATTTCCAGACCCACCAACCCATCGTGGATCAAAAAGAAGCCGTTGGACATTCAGTCCGTTTCGGCTATACCATGGCTGCGGAAACCCGCCGCCTGGGGTTGGGCGGCGCTGAACCATATGAATTCGCCGCGCAGGAATCCCTCTGGCATGAGATGGTCACCCGACGGATGTATGTCACCGGCGGCCTGGGCTCCCTGCCGATGCTGGAAGGCTTCGGCAATGATTTCGAACTGGACCCCAAATTAGCCTATGCCGAGACCTGTGCCACCATCGCGAGCCTGCTCTGGGATTGGGAACTGCTGAACGCAACCGGGAAGGCTTGTTATGCGGACCTTTTTGAATGGCAGCTATATAATGCCGCCCTGGTTGGTGTCGGGCAAAACGGCCAATGTTACCTCTATAACAATCCTCTCGCGGCGGACGGCAGCCTGACCCGCGAGCCCTGGTTCCGGATTCCCTGTTGCCCGTCCAATATTTCACGGATTTTTGCCGCGCTCGGCGGTTATCTTTACAACTTTGATGAAAATGCCCTTACCATCCACCAATACGTTTCCAACCGGATGGAAAACGGAACACATGCCCCAATCCTGCTGGCGATGGAAAGCGGATTGCCTTTTGAACCATCGGTCACGCTGACCGTCCTCGACAGCCAACCGACGGGAAGTATCCGGCTACGCGTTCCCGGATGGGCGGAGGGTATTACATTACAGGTCAATGGCTCACCGGTGGAATTGCCCGACGAATCCAACGAACCTGTTCAGACAGCAGGCGGCTACTCGCCTTACAGTGGGCGCTATGTCACCTTGCCGGGGCGATTCCAACCGGGAGACAGAATCTCGCTTCAATTCCAACAATTTGTGAAAGCCTTGCATGTGGACCCGCGGGTGGGGTTAGGCGCACAGGACACAGCCCTGACTCTGGGACCTGTAGTCTATTGCGCCGAGGACCTGGATAACCCCAGGATTGACCTGGATCAGGTCATTTTGGATGTTCCCTCCTTCGCACCCCAGGCTACTTCGGGAATTTCCGGCATCCCTTCGCTGGGGGGCAAAGATAAAGAGGGTCACCCCATCCGTTTGATCCCCTATTTCGCCTGGGCCAACCGGGGGAAATCAAAGATGCGGGTGTTTTTTAAAACAAAATAAACCCCTCATTGAAAATTCATAAACAATCCCCGGATTACTATAATCCGGGGATTGTTGCTATTATTGTGAGTTTTTGATTACACTGGAGCCAGAGTTCCGGTGAAGATCATCCAGGCCAGGGTTGTCTTGGCTGCCAGGCTGAGGACAATGTAGACCTTTTCCCCAAAGAGGTAGTCCTTCCATGGGCCTACCTTTTTATACTGCAGCACCATGTTGACTGCAAAAATGTTGAAGAACACAAAGATCGTCGGGATGATGGCATAGACGAAGGCTGGCGGTTTGGCACCGGCGGAATTGACCGCGCTCAGGAAGTAAATCAGAATGACCACCCAGGGGACAATCCCGGCCAGGCTGCCGAAAATGAACGAAGTCCAATTCGTCTTCTCCGTGTATTGGTTGTGATATTCCATCATGATTCCAAACAAGTTCATGGTGGCATTCAGCGCAAAGATCAAAATCACTGCGCCCAGGTCCCAAATGCCAACCAGCAAGCCAATCAGCACGATCATCAGGGATGAACTCAGCGCATATTCATAGAAGCGGCCAGGGTTCATGCCCTTCTTGAGGTTGCGGATATACCATTCATACCCGAAGGTCGCCAATGAGAAGTGCGCCACGGCGGAAATCAGCAGGAAAATCGCCACGGCCGGCCCAAAAGGGACATCATAGAATAATTTTGGATCCGGTGTCAGCGTAAAGGTGCTCGTGTTAAAAGTAAGGAAATTTGAATAGATCGGATAAGTTGTATCATTGCTGATCAGGACCATAAAAACCCCCTGCACCAGATGCAGGAAGCCCATAATCAGGTTGAAACGGCGTAAGCCCTTCAATTTTATTTCCATTTGTGGATTTGTTAGTTCAGACATTTTATATTCTCCATATGAATTCGTTAATTTCTTATCTATATAATAACCATTTTTAAAGCATTATTACAGTGTTTGTACAACCTTTTAATTCTACAGCTGTAATGTCACTGTAGAAAAACAAAAAATCCCGAACGAGTTACCGTTCGGGATTTTGATTGAAAGAAAATTTAGTAATTACGGGCCAACCGAGATCAAGACTGCTCTCACCAACAGACGGTTGACATACTCACCCTTCACCGGGCTGAAATCTGCGCAAGTCATCAGAGTCAGCCAATCGAGGCGCTGCTCCTTGAAAGCCGCGGCCAGATTGGTCTGGCTGACCACCAATTTCTCCCGCACTTCGTAGACATAAGTCTGACCGTAAGCCTGGATCACAATTTGGTCACCATAGGACAGGTCATCCAAATCAGCAAAGACACCCGGTTCATTATAGGCCGTTGTGATATGCGCAGTCAGGACGGTGTTACCTTCCCAGGTCGGGTAGGCGGAACCTTCCAGATAGCCCACCTGGTTACCTAACCAGGTCACATCCCAAGCGCCATTCCGGAATGGGACGGTTGTTACGGAGGTGCTGACGTCTATCGCCGGGATTTCCACCGTCATCCCCGTCGAGCTATAGGCAATCGATACAGGCTGATTAGGCAAAACGGTCAATTGACCCGGCGCGAAACCGGTTTGGGGTAATTCCTCAGCAGTCCAGGTCTTTGCAGCCGTCACAGCCGTTTCTTCGGTGTCCGTGATGTCGCCATCACCATCGAGGTCCACGCCCAGAACCGCTTCATTCCTGAGCTGTCCTGTGCTTCCGCCAACTTTGACGGCAAATTCGATGGTGACTTCGTTGATCGCCTGTTCGGCGGTTGAAGCACCCAGGTCGGGGCCTAAGGTCCCTTCCCAAATCACCCGGCCGCGGGGATATTCCAACGACGGACCTTCGTAATAACAGTAGGTCGTTGAGGACTGAGTCGATAATGGGTCAGGTGTACAGGTAACGCCGCTGGCTGTGCTGCCATCCGGCAGTGCACCCGCCGGTAGCGGATAACCACTCGAAATGCCGTCGTTCAGGAAGGTCGAACCAGAGGGGATCGGATCGCTCATCCTGGTCTCAATCGGGACAATGTTCGTGCTGTTGATCCAGACAATGGACCATTCCAATTTGGGCTGACCGGCATTGCTGTAGGTCTTGATACCCTTAGGCGGGTTGAAGAGGTCTCCGTCAAATTCCAAAGGCGTCGGGACATCGTTGTTGGTTGGGTCGTAATCGCCATCCGGATCAGGATTGGTGCCGTCCTGCGAGATATCCTCCACAGAAGTTTCCGATGGGGTTAAGCCTGAGGCAATCGCAGAATTCAGGAAGGGGCCAGCGTTGACGGGCACCAGTTCCAGCGTAATAGTCAATGTACCGCTCTCACCCACATCCAGACTGTTCGTACCGTACTCCAACAGGAACACATCCCCACCTACCCCGGAAATACCGTTATAGAGCAGATTCAAATTGAAATCTGTGCTGCTCACGTCAATGACGGAGAAGACATTCGGATCGGGGAAGACGGCTGTCAGATCATCCTCCACCTGGAGGTTTGATATAAGCACGTTCCCCATATTGGCGACTTCGATCTGATAAGTGAATTGCCAGATGCCGGTACTGATTTGCACTGGCGCACTGCTGACGGTCTTCGCCACGCCCAACGCGCCGCCCTCGGGGATTTCCTGGGTGTCATCGTCAGAATCGGTCACCGGATCACCCTCGGGGTCCTCCGCCTCTACGTCTGCGTTATTGGTAAAACTACCCGCATTGACGTCATCCTGAGTCACAGTGTAGACACCCGTGCAGCTTGTGCTGTCGACTTTACCGACCGCCAGGGTGGCGATGGTGCAGCCCGTCAGGACAACATCGGGATCGACGTCCGTTATAACAACATTTGTCAATGTAACATTGCCGGTATTTTCAACGGTGAACTGATACGTGATCTGATCGCCGGCATTAACCATGCCCGCTGGCAGGACAACATCATCCACAATCGTGCCGGTTTTCTCCAGCGTGATGCTTGGGTCAAACGGTAGCTCGATTTCTTCCGTATCCGAATCCGTGACTTCCTCATCATCCGGTGTGAGCGCCTTGGCATCCGCCGTGTTGGCATACGAGCCGGAATCGATGTCCGCCTGGGTCAGTGTATACGTACCGGTAATCGTTGAATTGGATTGTCCGGGAGCCAGATCGATAGTGACCGGGCTGTTGCTCAGCGTGACGCCAAGGTCATCAACCGTGAGCTCATGCAGGGTCACATTCCCGGTATTGGTAATCGTAAATACATACGTGATCGTGTCGCCGACATTGACCTGGCCGCTCGGGGCGACCACATCGTCATGCAGGTTGCCCGTCTTGGTCAAAGTCAGCGAAGGGCTGGCTGTGATCGTCACAGTCGTATCATCGGTATCTGTCACTGTGCCATTGGTCGGCGTCGTGCCGGAGACATCGGCTGTATTGTAAACCGAACCGCTGTCGATCATCGCCTGGGTCAGGGTCAGCGATCCCGTAATGGTGGTGCTGTCCGTGGCGCCCGGTTCAAGCGAGGCGATGGGATTACCCACCACCGTCACAAGAGCGTCCGTTATGGTGATATTGGTCAGGGTCACATTGCCCGTGTTTTCAATCGTGAAGGTGTATTCAATCGAATCGCCAACGTTGGCCTGATCGTTTGGCGCAACCCTATCCATCTTGACCACGCCGGATTTGACCAGGCTGATCTCAGGATGGCTGATGATGGTTTGGGTATCCGTATCCGAATCGGTCACTTCCGTTTCATCCGGAGCCGTACCGGTCACCGTGGCCTCATTCGTGAATGAACCCGCATTAATATCCGCCTGGAGCAGGGTGTAACTGCCGGTAAAGGTCAGCGTATCGCTCTCACCCGGTTCGAGGTCAATCGGACCGCCCAAAATGGTGGCGTCATCATCGGTAATCATGATGCCTGTCAGGGTGACATTACCCGTGTTTTCAACGGTAAATTCATAGGTAATCTGGTCGCCGGCATCCGTCTGATCATCCGGCGCAACCACATCCTCGACAAGCGTGCCCGTTTTGGTCAAAGAGATGGAAGGCTCACCCGTAAAGGATTTTGAATCATTGTCACTATCCATAATTGTGGCATTATTCGGGTCTTTGGCTGAAACCGTCGCGTTATTTTCAAAGGTCCCGGCATCAACATCCGCCTGGGAGAGAGAATAAAGACCGGTGATCGTGGTGGAATCGGACGCTCCGGGGGCCAGCGTAGCAATCGGCCCGCCTGTGATCTGAACACCGGCGACGACATCGGTGATCACCAGATCATGCAGGGTGACATTGCCGGAGTTCGTGACGGTGAAGGCATAAGTGATCGTATCCCCGGCATCCACCCGGTCAGAGGGCGCAATCACGTCCTGATGAAGCGTGCCCACCTTGATCAGTTCAACCAGGGGGATCTGAACCATCTGGACCACAGCCGTACCGTTTTCGGGGTTGGTCTGATCATTGGAAACAGTCGCCGTATTGGTGTAATCGCCATTGTCGATGTCCGCCTGGGTCACATTGTGATAGGCTTCGCAATAAAGGATATCACCGACAGCTAATTCAGCGGGTAAAGGAACCACGGTTGGATCTTCATTGAGGGTGCAGGGCCCGAGGGGAAGCTCCGTACCGGTATCATCCACCATGACATTCGTCAGCGTAATATTCCCGGTGTTCTGAGCAACAATATCAAAGGTTACCTGGTCGCCTACAGCATAAACGCCAAAGGAAGTTTCATATTTATAAACCGCCATGGAGGGATATTGCGCCAATTGGAGGCTGACATCATCGGATACCGGTTCAACCTCATCCGCATCCGCAGAGGTGACGTTGGTGAAGGTACCCAGGTCAAGATCATCCTGAGTGACCACATAAGAAGCCGAACAGGTCATCATTTCGCCAGGGTTGAGGGCTGATCCCTGCACGGGAACGCAGCTATTAATCACCACGCCGGCGGTATTTTCGGTCACCAGAACATTGTTCAATATAATGGTGCCGATATTGTTCACTTTGATGCCGAAAGTGATCGTATCGCCTACTTCGAAAGGTCCAACCGAAGTCAGGATTTTCTTAATGCTGATCCCCGGGCCGCCGGAAAGCGGGACGTTCTCTTCATCGGACACCGGATCGGTGCGATCCGAATCCGCAAACGCCGTATTGGTATATTCGCCCGCAGCAATATCATCAGCGGTCACAACATGAGTGGCGGAACAGATCATCACCTCGCCAGGCGCCAGGCTGGAGCCGAGGACAGGATTGCAGGTGCCAAGTACGGCGCCCACACCGGCATCCGTCACCTGAACATCGTTCAAATTCATGTCGCCGGTATTGGTAATTTCCAATTCATATGTAATGGTATTACCTTCAACATACGGGCCGGTGCTGGTCACGGATTTCACGATCTGCATGTCCGGTGTACCGTAGACTTCGAGAGTATCCTCAGCAGGATCGGGGTTGGTCACGTTCGCATCGCTGGAGGTGATGGCACCTTCCGGAATCACATTGCGATATGAGGCCCGGTCATTCGCTTTGACCGCAACGGTCATCGTGCAGTCTTCAGGTTGGGGATCGTCCGGATCAAGTACGCCGGCGAGATAACCGCCGCTGAGAGTCACCTGGGATTCGCCGACATTCGCCGTGAACGTTCCACCGCAGGTATTGGTCGGGGGATCTGAGGGCGCATTCACAATCACCAATCCAGTTGGGAAGTTATCCACCAGACCCAGATCATGCACGGCGGCATTACTGGTATTGGTGAGTTGAATCGTCAGAACGGAATATTCGTCCGATTCCGCCAAAATGCGGTTAGGCGTAAAGTATTTGCGAACGCTGACGCCAGGCAGGTTGGTCAAGGTTGAACTGGCCGGGTCCTCATTGGATACGCCAATGAAGGAGGAAACCGCGCCAGCAGGGATGGTATTTACCAGGTTGCCATTCACCCGAATGGTCGCATTCAAGGAGATGGTGCAACGACGTCCGGCGGCGAGGTAACCACCGCTGTAGGAGAAACTCTGGTTATCGGGGGCAACAACAACTTCGCCACCGCAGGTGCTGGTATCAATATTGGTCGGCTGGGTGATCTTCATTCCGGTGGGCATGACATCGGTGAAGCTGATTTCCGGAATCGGAACGTCATTGGGATTGATCAGCAAAACCGTCAACCGCGAGGATGAACCGCCGGAAACGGATGAGGGGTCAAATTTCTTGACCATCTCGATGCTCATATCCTGAACGTATAACCGATCGGTGGTTGAATAACGGGGGTAAGAAACAGAAGCTGCACCGGACACAGTGCCTGAGGAATCCGATGTGCTGATTGTGTTGTCGCTGGTATTGGCGCTGGCGTTGGCCTTGATTGTCACGGAAATCGTGCAGGAGCCATTAACGCTGCCTACCCGCCCAGGAATGGTTCCGCCGTTAAGTGTGATCGTGCTTGCGCCAGGATCGGCTGTAACTGTGCCGCCGCAGGTCGTGCTGGCATCCGGATCATCAGCAATCTGGAATTCACCGGAGCCCATGGTCGCAAGGCGGTCCTGCAACCAGACGCCTGACATCGGCAATTCGTCTTCATTAGTCAAGGTAATGGTCAGAACGCTCCGACCGCCCCAGGTGATGATATCCGGTGCAAAGGTTTTGGAAACCAGGTAATCCGAGAAACGCATGGAATCATTGATCGGGGCCGGGAAGGTTTGGATCTGGTCATTGGTCAGATCGGTTGGCGATATGGTGTTGGTATAAGTGCCGGGATCATTAGCCGTCACGTAGATATAGACATAACAGGTAGCGCCGGCCGAGATCTCACCATCCACCAGTGAGAAACTGCTGTCACCGGCCGCGCCCGAGACGGAGGCTTCCAGGCCGCAGTTCGATAATGTGTAGTTCAACGGGGAAGCAATGATCATACCGGCGGGCAGATGGTCCGTGAGCGTGACGCCGGTGAGGTTTTTATCCTCGGGGGCTTTAAGCTGGAGCCTTACCCGAATGGCCGTCCCAGTCGGCTGGGCTGCGTTGCTGTCCTCAAATGTCTTGGAAAGCGTTGCGCCCAAGCCCACCGGATAGATTACAACATCGCGGTAAGTGCTGCTCAGGTTGGTTATCCCAGCGCCTGTAATCGCATTGGCGGGGATGGTGTTCCGATAGGTTCCGGCAGAACCACCTTCGATAGTCGTCACCAGGGCCGAGAATGTACAGGAAGAATTCGCACCAATGGTGCCGTTGGTCAAAGTAATTGAAGTCGCAGTAACGGTCACCGTCCCGCCGCAGGTCGTGGTCACGTCCGGGATTGCTGCCGGGGTGAGCGGCGATGGCAAATCATCCGTCAGGTTGACATTCGAAATTTCAGAGGCGGTGGGATTGGTCAGTCGAATCGAGACGCGAGTTTGTCCGTTCAATTCGAAACGAGTGGGTGTGAAGTATTTATAAATATCAATGCTCTGTGGATCCACATAAATCGAATCCGAAGCACTGTTGGTGTTCGTAATTTCCTGATCGTTGGTCAGCGCGTTGGTCGGAATGGTGTTCCACATCGTCCCGCCGGCGGAATTGCCTGGCGCGGTGACGGTGGCCGTGATCGTACAGGTTCCAACCGTCACAGAAGAACCATTATCCACACCTGCCGGGATGGTCCCTCCGGAAAGCGTCAGAGTCTGGTCGTTATTGGTTAAGTTCAAAGAAGCAGGGGAGCCGACCGTTTCACAGGTCGTGGAAAGTGTACCCGGAACAAAAACCAGGTCGGTGGAACTCATATCATCCACCAGACCGGCATTGGTCAATACCTGCGTGTAGGGGTTTGAAATCGTCAGGGTCAGTAAGGATGTATCTTCACCCGCAAGGATCGAGCTGGCTGTGAAATACTTCGCTATCCGAACGCCATAAACGGTCAGATCATCCTGGGTGGCGCTTGGATTGGTCACACCTTCGTAAGTCGTCAGCTCGCTAGCCGGGATGTTATTAATGTAATAACCCTCATCAGTCCCTTCAACATAATAGTAGACATAACAGGAACTGTTGGCGGGAATCTCGCCATTTTCAAGGGTAAAACTGGTGCCACCCGCCGTACCGATGAGGGTCGCCCCGGATCCACAATTCGATGTATAGGCCGATGTGGGAGACGCAACGACCAAGCCTGTGGGCAGATTATCAGTGATGCTGACATTGTGCAGAGCGTAATTCGTATCGCGGTTATAAATCCGGATCGTTACCCGAGCTTCCTGCCCTACCCAGACACTGGTGGCGGAAAAAGTTTTATAAACATAGGGATTGGTCAGGGTGACCACATTGAGAGTTTCGGTCACCGCGCTGGTATTGGCAAAATAGAGTGTTTCGCCCTCAGGCGGGGTATATTCCGCAGTGAGGTCGCCCGCAATGAATTCATTATCAAGGTTGCCGGTTGTGAAAGAGGTTACATTTACGGAAACCTGACAGGAACCATTTACCGATCCGACTTTGGCACCGACCGTGCCGCCGGAAAGAGAGAATGTGGCACTCCCCGCCACTGCCGTGATCGACCCGCCGCAGGTCGAAGCCGCCTGAGGTGTTGCCGCGATGACAATACCGGGTTGAATTTTATCGAGCACGTCGGTGAAGGCCACATTGCTCAATGCGTATTCATTGGGGTTATAAATGTAAACCGTCAGCCGCGAAGTGCCGCCTGGTGGAATGGAAACCGGGACAAACTTCTTATTGATTTCAGGAGGAATTTGAACAATTTGTTGGAGAATGGCGCCTTCCCCATTTTCAGCCTGCACGGGCTGAATGGCGAAGATAAGTGAGAAAATGATTAAGATAATCGTGAAGCAGGCAAAAATGAATGGCCTCATTGACTTGGCGTTGGACATCGGCGTCTTCTCCCTTTTCATAAATTGTAATTATTAAATGTATTTAATAAAATTTATCTATTTAAATAAAATTATTCTAACTCCAATGGTTAGTATATCATGGGAAAGTTTCAGACCTGGCTTAGAAGAATTTAATATTAAATTAACATTTGAGTAAGGTTGAAAATATGAAAAATTTGAATAGGTTGATCGATAAATTACCTATTTTGGGGAATTTAATCGGGCATCAACTTCTTCACGGAATGGCAAACCCGGAATGACACCCAGCTTTGTGCAGCAAAGACCGCCTGCTACGACTGCGAACCGCGCGGCGTCCACCAAACTGCACCCCTCACCCAGAGCCGTCCCCAGAGCGGCATTAAAGGCATCCCCAGCGCCGGTGGTATCCACCACATCCACTTTTATTCCAGGGACTTCGGTAACCTTGCCATCGGGATGCACCACCAGGGCGCCGGCCTCGCCCCGGGTGACAACCACCGATTCAACGCCGCGTTTTTGGATCGCCCGGGCTAATTCCACCACATCGCCCGGTTCATCCGGGGCCATACCCAACAGGATCTTCAACTCGGTTTCGTTCGGCGTGAGCACATCCACATCTTTATAAATGGAATCAGGCAGCGGCCTGGCTGGGGCTGGGTTTAAGATCGTGATCGCACCGGCTGCCTTACCCAGCGCCATTGCCCTGGCTGCCGGCTCAGCTTTGATTTCCAGCATCGTCATCATGACATCACTGGCGGCAATCACAGGCTGGAAAGCATCCACATCCTCCGGTGTAAGCCGCTCATTGGCTCCCACGTCCACTACGATCAGGTTTTCACCCGCCTGATTTAATGTTATGAAGGCTACGCCTGTATAGGAATCCGGATCCTGGATGATATCCTGCGTATCCATGCCTTCGGAGATATAAAAATTCATTGCTTCCTGGGCAAAAATGTCCTTGCCGATCTTCTCGAGCAGGTTCACCTGCGCCCCCAAGCGCGCCGCGCCAATCGCCTGGTTGGAGCCCTTGCCGCCGGGTCCCATATCAAAATCCGTACCGATTAAACTCTCCCCCACAACAGCAAATCGAGGCGTCCTCATGGTCATGCCAACAACATAACTGCCAACAACAGCGATTTTGGGGGATGTCATCCTAAACTCCTTTTCAAATAAAACCTGCCCAATATTATAAAGCGATTATTCGCCATCCAAACCTGAAATACATGCAACAGCCCTGACAATCGAATTCACTGTAATCTCACAAAGCTCACTTCAACCAGCCTCGTCTGGAGATGAAAATCAGCATGCCCAACGGTAAAAGCACCATGACAGCCAGGATGATATGAAAAACGGTAAACCCCGTCCAGACCGTCGCGTTCATCACTGGCTGAAAGAAATTCATCCCGAAAAAACCGGTCAGGAAGGAAATCGGCATGAAGAGGGTTGTGATGATCGTCAGAGTCTTCATCACATTGCTCATTTTATTGTTCACGACGGAGAGGTAAATCTCAAGGGTGCCGCTGCTGAGGTCACGCAGGTTATCAATGAGCTCATAGAGCCGGTGGAAATGATCGTATACATCCCGGAAATACACCCGGCTGCTCTGTTCCAATATCAGGTAATCTCCCCGCGCCATCTTATTAAGCACTTCTCGCTGAGGCGCGATGACCTGACGCAAACTCATCAACCCCTGTTTCATATTCGAGATCACCTCAAGCATTTCGGGGTTGGGGGTCTTGAAAACGCGGTCTTCAATATCGTTGAGAATCAGATCGATTTTTTCGGCTGAGAGAATGAAATCATCCGCGACGGTATCGAGGATGAGATAGAGCAAATGAATGGGTGTTGAACCGAGATGCTGCGGATTTCGCAGGACAAGCTGCCAGATCTTATCAATCCCCAGATTCCCCTTTTCCTGATGGGTCACAATATAGCCGTTATTGATAAAAACATCCAGTTCTCGGGTTTTGAAGCCAAGATTAAAATCCTGGTTGGGGTCCATAATCCGCAGGACCAGGTACAGGTAAGCTCCCCAGTCATCAATCCGTGGGACATGAGTCTCTTCCAAAGCATCCTCAATGGCCAGAGGATGGAAGTCAAAAACATCGATCAGCATTTTCCGGCTGGATTCCACAGGTTCATCATGGATATTGACCCAAACGAAACGGTCTTCACGGGCCAGGGCTTCCTTTACAATTTCCCATGGCACATTCAATTGAATGTCCTGTTCAGGCCCCCAAACCATGTTTTCAATCATCGGTCCGCTCCTCAAACTTGCCAACCATCAGGGAAAATACACTTCTCAATTATAGTGCAAGCGAAAGTAAACCGTCCTGCGAAAATCGCATTTAGATCTCAAAATCATGAACCTCTCCAAAATGGAAGCTTATTTCCATAGAATGCCCCCGACTGGTCAGTGAAAATCGCGTATAATCCTTTGGTTGACATTACCCGGCAATATTATTAGAGAAACCACCCATGAAAACCATCACTGCCTACATTTTAATCAACCCGTTATCACAATTTCCGACCAGGCTTCTTTGGGAGGCCGCCGATGAATAAGTCCATCATCCTTTTTGATATGGACGGCGTCCTGCTGGAGCAGAATGGCTATCATACAGCCCTGATCGCTGCAGTCAAGCGGATTGGCGCAGCTCTCGGGATGCCCAATGCAGCCATCACCCCGGCTGAAATCGGCCGCTTCGAGGCCATGAGCGTGACCAATGAGTGGGATTCCCAATCCATCTGCACCGCACTGATGCTGATTGACCTCTGGAAACTGGACGGAAGCATCCGCTATTCCGGTGTGACGCCCCGCACCCCCATTGTGACGGAAGATGCACCGGATATCTCCGCTTTCCTGGACCGCTTCACCGAAATTGGCGACAATCCCGGACCGAGAGCCTATCAAATCCTGACCAAGGAAAATCCCTGGCTGAGCGCCGATCAGCGCGAATACCTCGAATTGATCCTGTTCCATACCCGTGATATTTACACCTCCCCCTTGCTGCCGGCTTATCAGGAAACCGTGTTGGGCAGCGAGGTTTTCCAGCGACATTATGGGCTTACCCCGCAGCTTAATACCGTAAGCTACCTGTTAACCCATGATACCCGGGTGATGACCGATTCCAAACTGGCAGATTTTCAGGCGTGGCTGGCCCAGCCCGATCATAAAGCCGGCATCCTGACCAACCGCCCCTGTAAGACCCCACCCGGCTACCAGGGCTCCCCCGAAGCGGAAATCGGTGCGCAGTTCGTCGGACTGCCCGGCCTGCCATTGATGGGGTCAGGTTCTTTGGCCTGGTTTGCGGATACCCAACTCCATGTCGAGGATCACCTGCTCTTCAAACCCCACCCGCTCCATGCACTTGGCCTCTTACAGCTCATCCTGGGGCAGTCGGTAGAGGATTCCCTGCGAATCGCCAATGACTTGTTGGAAGGACGCGGCAATCGGGCTGACTGGGAAGCGCTGGATGGGGCTCGGGTTACCGTAATTGAAGACACCTTTAAAGGGTTGGCCTGCGGACTGGCAAGCCAGAAAGCCCTGGCTAAAATCAATATCTCCATCCATCTGCAGTTGATCGGCATCTCCAATCACCCGCAAAAGAGAGAGTCCCTGGCGCGTTATACGACCTGGATCGTGGATGACCTCAATTCCATCTCCTGGGATGGGATCTGAGTCGAAATTAGGCGATACAATAAGATATCACCCGCCCAAGACCAAACTGGAGGAAACCTTGGCAGACGAGAAAAACAACACCTCAGAAAACAAACCCGCTGCGCCGGCATCGACGCCGGTGGCGGAAACCACCGCCCTGACCCACCACTCGATTGTGCTAAACGGTCAAAAGATTGACTACACCGTCACCACCGGCACGATCATCCTCAAGGAAGAGGATCTGGAAGAAGGCGAAAAACAAAAAGCCAGTATCTTTTATGTCGCCTATACGAAGGAAAACCCGGAGCCTAACCGGCCTCTGACCTTCTCTTTCAACGGCGGCCCAGGATCTTCTTCCGTCTGGATGCACCTTGGATTGGTTGGACCCAAGCGGGTATTGATGACCGAAGAAGGCGAACCCGTCGGCCCACCTCACCAACTGGTTGATAATGAATTTTCCCTGTTTGATGCGACCGATCTGGTCTTCATCGACCCGGTCAGCACCGGTTACAGCCGACCCGTCCCTAAGGAAAAACCCGATCAATTCCACAACGTCCGCAAGGATATCGAATCCGTTGGCGAATTCATTCGGATTTGGACCACCCGCAATCAACGCTGGACCTCACCCAAATTCCTGATCGGTGAAAGCTACGGCACCACTCGTGCTGCTGGATTAGCAGGATATTTACATCAGCGACATGGCATGTACCTGAACGGGATTATGTTCGTATCCTCCATCCTGAATTTCATGACCGCCAAATTTGATGAGGGCAACGACTTGCCTTTTATCCTGTTCCTTCCCTCCTATACAGCCACCGCCTGGTATCACCATAAACTCCCGGCCGATCTGCAGGACGATCTGGAAAAAGCCGTCGCCGAAGCCCGGGATTTCGCCATGACGGATTACACCCTGGCGCTGATGAAAGGCAACGATCTCAAAGGCGAAGAAAAGCAGACAATCGTGGACAAATTGGTGCGGCTGACGGGTCTGTCGGCGGCGTATATTGAGGGCACCAACCTGCGGATCAACATCCATCGATTCTGCAAGGAATTGCTGCGGGACGAAGGCCTGACCATCGGCCGGCTGGATAGCCGCTATAAGGGCTTCGATACCGATTCGGTCGGCGAGTATCACGAGGTGGACCCCAGCTATTCGGCCATTCTCGGACCCTATACCGCGACGATGTATGACTACCTGCGGAAGGATCTGGAATACGAAACCGACCTGCCCTATGAGATCCTCAAGTCACTGTATGAGACCTGGAAATATGAGAGCTATCAGAACCATTACCTAAACACTGCCGCCGACCTGCGTCGCGGCTTCCAGCTCCATCCCGGCCTGAAAGCGATCGTCTGCAACGGTTATTATGACCTGGCAACCCCCTTCCT
>CAYUSC010000030.1:0-2125 GCA_964447265.1 uncultured Candidatus Brevefilum sp. | reverse complement strand
TCCATTGGCTATACTAAGATTGTCTCAATATTGTTATTCACTTAATCACCGGAGCGGCATGATGGCCGAAAAATATCCATTAATCATATTCTCCAACCTGAAAGATACGGTGGATATCACCTCGAAAACCCTGGCCGGGACGCCTTTTGGTCTGGCAGGGATCACCGACTCATTCATCAACGCGCGCACCCTCCTGAGCCAGTACGCCCCTGAATTTCTGCTGATCCACCTGAACGAAAGCTGTCAGGACACCATTGTCCTGGTCCAACGGCTGAAAACCGTCAGCCCGCGCACCCGGATCCTGGTCATCCCCAATAGTTGGGATTGCAATTCCGTCTTCGATACCATCCGGGCCGGAGCGGATGTGATCATTCCCGACCGGGTGGAGCTCTCCAAACTCCCCCGAATCCTGCAGACGCTTCTGGATGATGAAATCTATATGCCCTGCTTTGTAGCCAGCAGCCTGTTGGAACGCAGCCGGCAGGAAAACCAATCGCCATCCGAATTCCCCTTCCTTCTGACCGATAAAGAAAAGGAGATATTAGAGCTGTTTTCACAAGGAAACCGCCCGGAAACCATCGCCGAGACATTGGATCTCAGCCGCGAACTTGTGCGTGGACATGCAAATAACATCATCAAGAAAATCCATTTTGTGGATATCGCCCGCAAGCAATATGAGGAGATCATGTCAGGTTTATCGGGCTATCACACTCATTTCAAATATTAACAACCGGGTTAAAAAACCCTACCAGAGTATGGTACGGGGATTAATCCGGCATGTTAATATTTAATATGTCGTCTATTTTGGTGAAAACGAAACTCTTCATCCCCTACCTCCGCACCAAATTGGTGGAACGCACGCGGCTGTTGGAAAAGCTGACGCTGGGTTATAAGAATCATCACCGGTTACTCCTGGTCAACGCACCGGCCGGGTTTGGCAAAACCACCCTGGTCCGGTCCTGGATTGAAACGATCCACTCCCCCACCGCCTGGTTCACCATTGAATCTGCGGATTCCCACCCCAGACAGTTCCTCAACTACCTCGTGACCGCAGTCTGCCAAGCGCTGCCCGAACTGGAAGAAAGCCTCCTTCCAGTGACCACAGCCAGCCCGCCCCTTCCGTTAACCTACATCAAGACCCTTTTGGTTAACCAGATCGCTGACACCCGGCAGCCTCTGGTGATCGTCTTGGACGATTATCACAATGTCGATTCCCAGGACATTGATAAAATATTGGCTTTCATGCTCGATCACCTACCCGGAACAACGACCCTGGTGGTGATCACGCGGACCGAACCTGAATTTTCGCAAGCCCGGGAACGCGCCCGCGGCCAGGTGACCGAGATTTCGATCCGCGACCTGCGTTTCACCTCGGCTGAAACGGAAAATTTCTTTGATATCAACTTTGGCCTGCATCTTGAAGATGAAGTCCTGACTTATCTCAAACGGATTACCGAAGGCTGGGTGGCCGGGCTGCAGTTATTGGGGATGAACCTTCATGCCGATACCGCGCTTAAGGACATCCATCAAAGCCTCAAACAAAACCGCGTCTACACTCTGGATTATCTGACCCGAGAAGTGTTGGATGGGCAGCCTGAATCGATCCAATCCATCCTCTATTGCGCTTCGGCCCTCGAAAAAATCAACCCTGAGTTGGCCGCGGCCATGCTGTTAATTGACGAGATTGCAGCCCAACAGTCCTTGTACACAATCCAGAAGCAAAACCTGTTCCTATTCCCACTGGATTCGCAATCCCAGTGGTATCAAATCCACCCCCTCTTCAGGGATGTCCTCCAAAAGAAAGCTGAGCATATCCTGCCAGGCCAGAAACGCATCCTACATGGCCGCGCCAGCATCTGGTTCGAACAGAATGGGATGATCCGGGAAGCAATCCAATCCGCCCTCAATGCCGAGGACCAGCGGCACGCCATCTCACTCCTGCAAATCCACGCCGAAGCCCTGCTGCTATCGGGAAAATACGACACCTTCCTGCAATTCATCGCCGCGCTTGATCCCAATTATGGTAAACAAGCTCCAATCCTGATGGTCTACCGCGTGGTGGCCATGCTTTTCAGCGAATATTCCCAGCAATCCATCATGGATGCTCTCAATCAGGCCGAATCAC
>CAYUSC010000029.1:21107-25652 GCA_964447265.1 uncultured Candidatus Brevefilum sp. | reverse complement strand
GCATCCAACTCAAGGTCAATTGCGCCCAGGGCTTTGGAGACAGGGCAGTTCTGCTTGGCGCCTTCAGCAAATTTCATGAAATCGGCCTCGGAAATGCCGGGCACTTTGGCCTGGGTGATCAGCTTGCTGCCAAGGATTTTGAAACCGCCATCCACCTTGTCCATAGAAATGGCCGCTTCGGTTTTGACCTCATCCACAGTGTAACCCGCCTTGCTCAAATCCGCGCTGAGAGCCATAGAGAAACAGCCGGCATGAGCCGCGGCAATCAGTTCCTCGGGATTGGTGCCTTTGCCTTCCTCAAATCGGGAAGTGAATGAATATTGGCCTTCAAATGCGCCGCTGCCCAGGGCAACCTCGCCCTTGCCTGACTGCAAATCGCCCTTCCAAACGGCTTTGGATGTTCTTTTAATCATGATCACTCCTCATCTATTTTTTCTTTAGTATTTATCTACAATTATTTTAGCGTTGTCCTGTAAGAATAATATTAGACAATATTTATCCAATTTACAACCCCCATTTTCCCGCCGTACGCCGTCCCCTTTTATGTTATCCTCAAAGGGAGGTTAATATGCCACATTTTACTTATCAGGGAAAGCAGCTCTTCTACCGCCGCCAGGGTAATGGCCCCTTGTTGGTCATCCTGCCCGGCAACACAGCCTCATCCGCCTGTCACCAGGCCGATCTGGACTACTTCGCCCAAAACTTCACCGCGGTATCTGTGGATTATCTGGGAACAGGCCTTTCGGACCGAACCGATAATACACCCACCGATTGGTTCCAGGATTGCGGGGATCAGGCTGCCGCGCTGATCGAACACCTGGGCCTCGGCCCGGCCGTCCTGCTGGGAACGAGCGGCGGCGCGGTGGTTGCCCTTCGCTGCGCCGCAACCCATCCCGATTTGGTCAGAGCAGTGATCGCGGACTCCTTCACCCCCATCTTCACGCCCCAAATGCTCCGGCAAAATGTCATTGCTGAACGCTCCAAACCCACAGATGATCAGGCTGCGTTCTGGCGTTTTGCTCATGGCGAGGATTGGCGCGCCGTGGTTGAAGCGGATACCCAAATGTTGAAAGGTATGGTGGAAAATGGGGGACAATGGCTGGGGGATTCCCTTGCCAGGGTCGCCTGCCCGGTCATGCTCACTTTCAGTCTGGCGGACCAAATGCTGATCGATCCCGCGAGATACGGCTTCGAGATCCTCAGCCAGTTACCGGATGCGCGCGGCTTTTTCAGCCCAAAGGGCGGCCATCCCCTGATGTGGAGCGCGCCGGATGAGTTCCGGCAGGCCATAACAGGCTTCCTCGGTCAATACAAATAAAATTGGTTTCAGAATTCTATTTGGCTTCTTCCCACTCGAAAGCCGGGACGGTTTCCCAACCCTCGCCCTCTTCAAAGGCATAATAGGGCAGCCAGACCACGCCAAAGATTTCCACAAAGATGTTCTTCTTGTAGGGCGAAACCGGCACTTCGATTACCTTGTCCGCCACGTCCTTCCAGTTGGCTTCCAGATCCTGCAATTCCTCGGTCATGTCCTGATTCATGGCGGCAATTTCAGCTTCCGCGTTTTTGACATCCATTTCACTGGCTTCGAGGTCGGATTTGGCCTTGCTGGTCATCCGGCGCTTGGTGAGCGATGTGGAAATGTTGCTGCTGCGGCCGCTGAACAGTTTGAGAGCATTTTCAACACCCTTGCCCACCTCTTCCAGCCGGCGGTGGCCGAGTTCCTGTTTATCTTCTTCGAACTCAAGGGTTTCTTTCTTCAGCTTGGCTTCCAGCTTATCCAGCTTCGCCTCGTATTTGTCCTTGATGGCGTCAATCGCTTCCTGTTTCTTATCTTCCATAGCCTCGGCGCACATTTGTTCGAATTCCGCTTCGGAAACGCCCGGACCGGCCGTCACACCGAGGGTCTCGTTTTGCCGAATGGTCAAAGCCTTCGTGCGATAGATCCAGTCGGTGAAATCCGCCTCAAGCCCCTTCACAAAGGTGCTGTCATCCAGCGCCAGGTTATCCAGCGTGTCATAAAGCGCGCCGGGCGTGGCCTTATCCGAGAAATCATCCGGGTCAATCGGGGCAGCAGCGAAATTTTCCCAGCGGACCAATCCCTTGCGTTTCAGTTCATCAATCCGGGCGGTGTAGACGATCTCCTCGCTGAGATTGTATTTGCGATCCAGATATCCCGCCCGCGCCTGCGCCATCAAAGCGGCACGGTAGAGCGTTTTAGCGTTGGGGACTTCACCTTCGGTGGAACGCCCGGCAGCCTTCAAGGCTTCCACGGGACCTCGCCCAACGGGGAAATAATATTCAGGTAACGTGCCGGGCACAGCCGGGGGAACATCCTGGCCCAGGCTGCTCCGCTTTTGGGCTTTTGTCTCAATCTTCTTTTCACCCGCCGGTTTTGTCTTGCCGGATTTTCCTGCCCCAACCAGGGCATTTAATGCCGAAAGTTGGGAACGGGTCATCGGACCGGGTAAATAATTCATCGCCCAACGGGTGTGGAACACCTCGGGGGCATCCTCATGCACGTTATGCAGCAGGAAGACGCGCTTATCAATCAGCGAGATCATCTTATCGAAGGCCTTGCGGTCCATGCCCGGCGCAGCCCCTTCGAGGCCATCTAAAAGGCGGTTCTTGTCCTGGTCGGTCTGGAGCTTGCCCACAATCCAGGTTCCGGCATTGGACAGCGCTTTGTAATCCAAATCCACCGGGTTCTGGGTGGCAACCATCAACCCCACGCCAAAAGCGCGGGCCTGTTTGAGCATCCGCAGGATGATGTTCTTGCTGGGTGGGTTCGCCACCGGCGGCAGATAGCCTGCGATCTCATCAAAATAGACCAGGGCGCGCAATCCGCTGGAACCCTTCTGGGTCCGCATCCAGGATTCGATGCTGGTATAAAGCAGGGTGATAAAGAACATCCGCTCGTCATCGCTGAGATGCGCCAGGTAGAAAACGCTGTGGCGGGGTTTGCCATCCGCGTTATAGAGAAAAGCCTCAATATCCAGAGGCTGTCCTTCCAGCCAGGTTTGGAAGGCCGGGGCAGCCAGGAAGTTATTCAATAGCATCGCCAGATCGAAGCGGTCCTTCTTGGGGTAAAACTGCTCCAACGGGAAGACGCCCAGTTTTTCAAAGGTCGGGGATTGAACATGGGTGATCAGCGTGGCCATGTCGAGGTCTTTGCCGGCTTTCCAGGCTTCCTCAAAGATATTCGCCAGCAGAATGTGTTCCCGGGCGCGAACGGGGTCGATATCCTTCAACCCCACGAGGCCCAGAATGGCCGTCACCGTGCTTGAGATTCGCTCGCGCAGGATTTCCTTATTCCCTTCCCAGGGAATCGGCGGTGCGGAAAGGGAAGCCATAATACTGACCGGCAGCCCTGAATCCGAGCCGGGGGTGTAGACGGCAAACTCAACGGAATCGCGCAGGGCCTCGATATCAGGCTTGCCCATCCCGTAGGATTCGAGGCCATTTTTCCAGAGCGAGGCGGCTTTTTCGGCCGCCGCTTCCACCGTCACGCCATCCCGACGGGCAGCGTCCTGATCCACCCAGGGCTGAAAGTCAGAAGGCAGCAAATCGGGGAAATGCAGCAGGAGGTTGGTGAGGTCACCTTTGGGGTCCACCATGATGGCCGGGATGCCCCGCAGAGCGGCTTCTTCCAGCATGACAACCGCCAGGCCGGTCTTGCCGGAACCGGTCATACCGGTGATCACGGCATGGGTGGTCAGATCGTCCGGGTCGTAAAAAACCTGGTCTTCCCCCATCTCGCTTTTTTGCAGGTCATACTTTTTACCTAGGAAAAATTTATCGGATTTACCGGACATCGCGCCTCCTGTTGGGTGTGGATGGTATTAGTATACAACATGACCGGGTAAGGCCAGAGGGTCATTTTACTCCGCTCAATACCAGACTTCCAGTATTTTAACTATATAAAAAGGCTGCGAAATTCGCAGCCTTCGTTAATCTACTTTTTTATTGCCGGAAAATCCCGCTCCGGCGAGGGGTCACTTCCTCAACCGTGATGTAGGCTTCAGGGTCCATTTCCAGAACCAATCTTTCTAATTCATCTGCTTCCTTCCGGCGAACCGAGCAATCGATCATCATGAAGCTGGACTCACGGCCGCGAGCCGGGATTTCGGTCACACCGTAGCCCTGTGAGCGCAGTTCATCGGCAATCTGGGTGCTGTGTTCCTGGCTGATGATCGTGAAATGACTGAAGCCAATCGCCAGGCGTTTCTCAATCCACATCCCGATCACATTGCCGGTAGCAAAGCCGGCGGCATAACCAATCACATTCAGCGGGTTACCCATATTGGTCAGGACAGAGCCGATGACCACCACGAAGAGCACGCTCTCAATAAAACCCAGAATCCAGGAGATGACGCTCTTCCCGCGCAGCGTGAACATGAAACGCAAAGTATCAATCGCCATGTTGACCAGCCGGGCGGCAAATATACCGAAGGCCGCCAACCAGGCGGAAGGTGAAGTTAAAATTTCCATCAGGTTACCTTATTCGCCCTGGTTACGCTCATCAATCCCGTTCAGGAGCGCGGG
>CAYUSC010000029.1:0-21007 GCA_964447265.1 uncultured Candidatus Brevefilum sp. | reverse complement strand
ATCGAGAAATTCAACACACCGTTCAGGGCGGCTTTCATCCCCGAAGTGCCGGAGGCTTCGCGGGGTTTGCGGGGGTTGTTCAGCCAGACATCCACGCCCTGCACCATATAGCGGGCGATGTTCATATCATAATCTTCCAGGAAAGCCATGCGCCCACCAAAACGGGCATCCTTCACCGCCTGGTAAACGCGCTGGATCATCTGCTTGCCGGGTTCATCCGCTGGATGGGCCTTACCGGCAAACACGAACTGTACCGGCCGGCGCTCGTCAGTCACGATCTTCAACAGACGGTCATAGTCATGCAGAAGCAGATCAGCCCGTTTATAGGTGGCGAAGCGGCGGGCAAAGCCAATCGTCAGGGCATACGGGTCCAGAAGGACGCCGCTGGCAACCGTTTGAACGGGATGGCGTTGGGCGGTCTGCCATTGGCTGCGCGCCCGGTTGATCGCAAAGAGAACCAGCTTTCGTTTGAGGTGACGGCGGACGCGCCAGAACTCATCATCCGGAATATTTTCAACCTTGGCCCACATATTGGGATCGTCAATGTGATCCGCCCAGTCCGAGCCCATATAGCGAGAGAACAGCAGCCCCATTTGACGGGCCAGCCAGGTTTCGGTGTGAATGCCATTGGTGATCGACCCGATCGGCACCTCATCCGGCTTCCTATCCGGCCAGAGGTAATTCCACATCTTGCGAGCCACCTGCCCATGTAATTCCGAAACGCCGTTGCGGAATTCGGAAAGCTTCAGTGCCAACACCGGCATGCTGAAGGCATCGCCGCCCCAGGATTGCTGGACTTTGGCAATATTGATGAAGTCATCACGGGTGATGCCCAGTTCGGGCCAGATGTGCGCAAAGTATTTATCAATCAGCCAGAGCGGAAATTCATCATTGCCCGCCGGGACCGGGGTATGCGTGGTGAAGATATTGGTCTTGCGGATCAGAGCAATCGCGTCCTCAAAGGACATGCCTTTTTCCACATATTCCATGGCGCGTTCCAGGGTCAGGAATGCGGAATGGCCTTCGTTCATGTGCCAGGCGGTGGGTTCATAACCCAACGCCCGCAGAGCGCGGACGCCGCCCATCCCCAGCAGAATTTCCTGCGAGATCCGCAGTTCCAGATCGCTGATATACAGCCGGTCGGTCAACTGGCGGTCGTTGGGATCATTCTCGGGAATATTGGTATGCAAGAGGTAAAGATGCACCCGGCCAACGTTCAGTTGGTAAATCCGGGCAAAGACCTTGCGTCCCGGCAGGTCAATGGAGATCTTGAGCGGCTCGCCGTTCTCATCCATCAGGCGAATCAGCGGGAGGGAATCAAAATCAATCGGAACGTTATCCGCATGCTGCCAGCCGTCTTCGCTGATGCGCTGGGAGAAATAGCCATAGGTATAGACAAAGCCAACACCCACCAGGGGAATCCCCAGGTCGCTGGATTCCTTCAAATGGTCGCCGGCGAGAATTCCCAGGCCGCCGGCATAAACCATCAGGGATTCATGCAGGCCAAACTCAAAGGAGAAATAGGCCACCAGGTCATCGTTCAGTTCCGGATAGGTCTGGGCGAACCAGGTGTCCTTCTCGTTCATATAGCGATCAAATTCGCGGATAACCCGGTCATATTTATCAAGGAAATAGCGGTCATCCATCATGGCATTGAGCCGGGAGCGTTCCACATCCCGCAGGAAAGCCACGGGGTTGTGATAGGTGTCTTCCCAAAGCAGTGCGTCAATTTCTTTGAAGAGCCGCTGAGCTTCCGGATGCCAAACCCACCACAGATTAAAAGCCAGATCGCCCAACCGTTTAAGCCGGCGGGGCAGGTTAAATTTCACAGGTCGTTCTTTAATAATTTCAGCCATAAATCAAATCCTCTATTTAAACAAGTCCTCTATTTAAAATGGAATGCCTGCTGAAACATCCCAAGATTGTTTCCGCAGGAAACCGTTACTCATCGTAGAGTCGAAGTCCATCACTGAGGTTCATCGTCCAGCGATTAATCATACCACAAAGGGCTTTTGGAAAGATTCGCCCAACGGGAGAGTGTTAACGAACCTTAACAAACCCTTTTTGACCCATTTTCGGCCTTGGCTTAATAAGTGAATGCCTCGGGGGCCCTCACTTGTTGGATTTTGGAATGACCCATCCGTTATAATCAGATTTATCACGAAACGAGACAAGGAAACTTCAATGAAATTGGACATGATCGCCTTTGACGCCGACGACACCCTCTGGCATGGTGAGGTGCATTACCGCGAAGCCCAGGCGGAATTGCAGAACATTCTGACCCCCTGGTGCACCCCCGCCCAGACTGAACAACTGATGGATAAGATCGAAATGCAGAACCTGCCGCTCTATGGTTACGGGGTCAAAGCCTTCACCCTCTCGATGATGGAAGCGGCGGTTTCCCTCTCTGGCGGTGAAATCAAAGGTGAACAAATCGGGCAAATCCTTGCCCTGGGCCGCCAGATGCTGGAAGCCGAAGTGCGGCTGCGCCCCAATGTCGGCCAGGCCCTGCAAGCCCTCTCGCAAACCTACCGCCTGATCGTGATCACCAAAGGCGACCTGCTGGACCAGACCGAGAAGGTCGAACGTTCCGGCCTGGCACATTATTTCTCCGCGGTGGAAGTGGTCAACGAAAAAACACCGCAGGTCTATCAAGCCATCCTCGACCGCTACCAGGTTTCCCCAGCCAATTTCCTGATGATCGGTAACTCCCTGCCCTCGGATATCATCCCCGTGCTGGCCCTCGGCGGCACAGCCATCCACATTCCCGGCGACACCACCTGGGCGCATGAGATGGTGGATGATTTTGACACCCAGCAGCCAGGTTTCTACGAACTGGAAGATCTCGCCCAACTGCCTGATTTAGTCGCCAGCCATTTTCAATCTGAGGCCGAAGGGTAGCGATGCTCACCAAGTCGGACTTCCTGCTCTATCTGGACGCTCCCATGCACCTTTGGGCTAAGGCGCATGACGCCCTGGAAGACGCAGCCCCGACCCTGTTGGATCAGCATGTGCGCGAACAGGGGCAGCAAGTGGAAGCGCTGGCTGCTGAATACCTTAACGAACATATTCGGACTAATTACGATCAGGCGGAACTACTCTGGCAATTTGCCTACAACGACGGCCGCTATGAAATCCGCGCCGATGGCATCGTCCATGACCGCGCCGCGAATGCCTATGACCTTTATGAGATCAAATCCTCAACCAGGGTCAAAACCGAACACGAAATCGACCTCACCTTCCAGGCCCTCCTGCTGGAAGCCATCTTCGAGATTCGTTCCGTCTTTGTTTTGCATGTCAACAAAGAGTACATCTTTGGCGGCGACCTGGACCTTTCTCAGTACTTCATCATCGAAGATGTCACGGATAAAGTCAGCGAGCACAGAGAGAACGTTCTTCTGCTGCGAGAGGCCGCCTGGCAGGTGACGCAGAAGGCAGATCCCCTGCCGGGATACGCTTGCCACAATCCCAAAACCTGTCCCTGCCCCGCGCTCTGCCACCCAAATTTACCGGTTCATCCAATTTATGATCTGCCGCGGATCGGCAACAAAGCCGTCGATCTGCGAAACCGGGGCTTTCTCGATATCCGGGATATCCCCCCTGATTTCCCACTCAATGCCAAACAGACCCAGCACGTTCAGGCGGTCAGGTCAGGCCAACCTCAGGTGGAAAGGTCAGCCATCCATCAATGGCTTTCCGGTTTGCGCTTCCCACTCTATTTCCTCGATTATGAGACCTTTGGGCCAGCCATTCCGCTTTTCCCCGGCTATCACCCTTATGAACAGGTCATCTTTCAATATTCGCTCTATACGGTTGCCAGCCCGGAGGCCGAACCGCAACATCACGCCTGCCTGGTCACCTCCCGCGAAGATCCCGAACCGCGGGTAGCGGCTGATCTCGTGGATCATCTCGGCCCGAAGGGGTCCGTAATGGTCTGGTATCAATCCTTTGAGAAGGGGCGCAATGCCAGCCTGGCCGACCACTGCCCGGACCTGGCCGCCGATCTGCTGGGGATCAATGAACGAATCCAGGACCTGATGCAACCCTTCAGCAGCGGCTGGTATATCCACCCGGACTTCCACGGCAGCGCTTCATTGAAGGCCGTCCTGCCCGTGCTCTGCCCCGAGCTGGATTACGCCAACCTGACCATCACGGACGGCCAGCAGGCGATGCTGACCTGGTACCGGCTGCAGCAGGGTAAGATCAGCCCCGAGAATGAAGCCGAAATTCGGGAAGCGATGCTCGCCTATTGCCAGCGGGACACCTTCGGCATGGTGGCAATCTGGAACCACTTGCGAAAAATCTAAGGAGTGTGAAATGGATATTTCTACTGCCAGTAATCAATTGAGAACTCAGGGGCAGGCCATCCTCCAACTGGCGGAGGGACTACCTCAGGAACAGGCTCGGTGGAAACCAGATGAGCAATCCTGGTCCGTGCTGGAAGTGATGAGCCATCTGGTGGATGAAGAGGTCCTCGATTTCCGCCGCCATCTGGATCACCTGCTCCACACGCCCACCGATCCCTGGCCCAGAATTGACCCGCAAGGCTGGGTGACCGCCAAACGCTATAACGAGCGTCAATTGGACGCGACCCTGGCGACCTTTGCCGCTGAGCGCGAGGCTTCGCTCAAATGGCTGGAATCCTTAGAAAATCCCAACTGGGATTCGGCCACGGTGATGCCCTGGGGAAGCCTTTGCGCCGGGGACATGCTGGCCTCCTGGCTGGCCCATGACCTGCTTCACCTGCGCCAGTTGATCGAACTGCGCTACGCTTTAACAGAAGAGGATTCTGCGCCTTATAGCGTTGAATATGCCGGCGGCTGGTAAAAACACATCAAACCTCCGCCGTAAGCGGGACAACAATGTATTCGTAGGTCACGTATGATGGCGAAGCCATCTACGTGACTTCTTGCTTTCTGTCATGCTGGAAGCATACTCTCCGGATAGCCCAAAACGACCAGCATGCGACAAAAAAAGGCGAGCACAAGGCTCGCCCCTACGGGTAAAAACATTTATTGTTGATGATCTTTTTACGTCACGCTTCTTGCGAGACTGACACCGATCCGTTTATTCCACTTTCAAACTGCGCACGCCCTCAATATCCGAAAGAGCGTCGACCAGATCTTCAAGGGTCTGGTCCTTATGGATCCGCGCCACGATCTGGATCCGGATCCGCTTGTTCTTCACATGCTTCTGAATGGTGAAACTTAGCAGGTTATCGGTGAACTCATTAACCAACTGGCGGATGGCCTTAACCACACCTTTTCGGTAATCCGCCTGGAGTGAAATATACCGGGAGACCGATGTCCGCACAAAGCGATTTTCAATCACATTGAGCAGGCCCAAAACCAGAAGCATCAAAGCCGTCGTGATAACGCCAACCAAATAGTAACCCGCACCCACCGCCAGGCCAACAATGGCCATGGTCCAGAGCGAGGTTGCAGTGGTCAGTCCCTTCACATTGAATCCATAGCGCAAGATCGCACCGGCGCCCAGGAAACCGATGCCGGATATCACCTGGGCCGCGAGACGGGCCGGGTCAGCCGGGGTTCCCGGCCTGGCGAACAGATAGCCAAGGTTCACGGAAAGCACCATGGCGAGGGTGGCGCCGATCACCAGGATCATATGCGTCCGCAGACCGGCGGGCTGATTGTCCCGCTCGCGCTCGAAACCAATCACTGCGCCCAAAGCTGCGCCCAATAAGATTCTAAGGATAATTTGGGTTTCAGAAATCATAAATTAAATTCTCTCCTATCCAATCAACCTATCCGGCGTGATCTTTTTCCGGATTTGCAAAATGAACCCTGTCTGATGGGTGAGTTCAGGGATCATTTGATGACGTATGTTGATTTATGGTCCTTAAAGGTTAAAATAGCCTGCCCATTTTGTCAACTCGGTCGCAGAAAGGGTCAGATATCCGCAAACCGCTTGAAATCCAGCAGCAACCGCAACCCGACAAAATCTGTGTGGTCCTCAATCCGTACCCACAGCCAGCGCCCCTGCGGCAGAGCCGAAATCGTGTTGAGCTGCTCACGGAATTTGGTGTTGAAGTAGTTGATCTTCTCCAGGGCTTGTTCATCTTCTTCCGGTGAGAGGATCACCAAAGCTGAAAAGGCACCCCGCTCCGGGAAAAGGGCGACAAGCTGCCTGGCGTCCTGGCGGAATCGGATCGCCCAACCATGTTGAGCGCTATAGAAGACCCATTCCGGCTGATACTCGGGATAAGCTTTTGCCAGATACGCGGCAACATCATCCCAAACCGGCAGGACTTCTCTGCCAATGGCTTTTCGGACCATTTCGGGTTCGGGCTGCGTCTCCCGATCTAAAAAACGTTCATGCGCCATAATCAATCTAACTCACTGAAAAACCGGAATGAATTAATCTTATCATTAAAGGCATTTTAGAACAAAATTTACCCGGATTGACCCCTTTGATCTAAATCCATTAGAAGAAGCCCCGTCCATGCGCGCCAGCAAATCCAATTTCCTCCTCGGGAAGGCCGCTATGGAGTGGATGTCTCCGCCAGGGTAAAGTGATATTCCGCCAATGAGACTGAAGGCGCGCCCGGCCACCAGATCCTCAGGCAGTAATCCACGTCCGGATCCAGGTCTTGCGGTGCGCCTTCCACACCCAAAGGAATAGAGAAAGCCCACTCCGGTGAAGAGATCGGGAAACACTTGCCTACCGGCCACCAGTCCACCGCCGTGCCTTCACGCAGCAACTGGGTATATACGCAGTTGCCCACCGGCAAAGTCGTACTTCCACTTAATTCAATCTGGACACCGGGCTCCACCACGACATCCTGAATCTGGATCTCATACTCCGGGGTAATTTCCATCTCCACGGCCGGTGTGGGTGAGCCAGAACAGCTCATCAACACCCCCGCCAGTAAAACGATCAATAAATATGGCAGCTTAGATTTCATAAGTGATTGGCTTTCGCTTTGATTTTTTAGTGAAGTGATCGTTTTCCATCATCCGTTCCAAGACCAAGATAATGATCACAACCGCAATCGCCATAGCCCAGCGCCCATCCCAGGTCTTCTGTGCTGTCATGACGGAAGTGATCTCAAAAGTATCTTCGCCATCCTGTGACCAGGCGACGTAAGCCAGGGAGGATAATTCGCTGTATCCCCAACTCACCCGACCCGCCTCGTCCTCCAGGGATTGCGCCACTGTTTCCAGATCACTAAAGTCATCCAATACCAGATGACGACCATCCGTCCAGCCCAATAATCTCGGTTTGAGAAAACCTCCTCCCATGGAAGGGTCCACGATCTTCCAGGCATTCTGTAAAAACGCCTCATCCCAATTTTTCAAGCCTAAACTCGATTCCTGGGATACCTGCTTTGAAATGAGCGGGAGAGAATCCGGGAGAATCCACCCTGCCACCACCCGGACGGGAATTTCAGCGGTCCGGCTCAGTTCTGATAAAAGGATTGCCTTTTGGCCTGATCCTTCTAATCTTTTTTGTGAATGAACAAGATCATAAATGCGTTGTTCCGTCAGATGGACGTCATTTTTCACCGTCAGGTTTAAGACCTGATTCGTCCACTCCTCGCCAATGAAACCTACTTCCAGCTCCTCATCGGTCACGGGTTCGCCAACCCAGTTCGCTTCACCCTGGAATAAAGAGACAGTGTAGGTGATCACTGCCGTCATTGTTTCCCCTGCCGGGATCTCAGCCGCCAGGCGGATCAGGTTCGCCCGACCGACCAGCTCCGATTGCCAGGTTCCCGGCCAGTCCACTTCCGGACCGGATACTGTTTGGTAACCGCCCGAGGTGGGCAGCATTACCACCAGATTCACATCCTTTGAATCGGATGCTGTTATGGTAAAAGTCTCCTCGACCAAATAATTCAAGTTGGCCGGGATCCAATTTAAAGAGACCAGGATAAAAATGAGCGCCAATAACCCCGTAACAGCTCGGGCAATCCAAAGGCGCACCTTTCTTCGGGAGAAGAACTTCTTACGTTTCTTTTTCTTGGGTTCCTCAATGGAATCCAAATTTTCCTGTACTTGTATGTCCATAGCTTTGCTCATGAAATTTTGGTGAGTGAGATAAGCTAAAAAATATTCAAGTTACTTCGCCAATAACCACCAGACATCCGAACCGGTAAAACCGCAGCGGCGATAGAGGCGTTCAGGGTGAGTTTCGTTATCCTCACGGCCAGAAACGGTGGTGAATGCTACCTTGCCGGCCACACGGCGCAGAATCTCCGCCACGAGCGCCTTACCCAAACCCTTCCCCTGTTCATCAGGGAGCACCTGGACCCACTCCACGGATGCTTCACCGACCGCCGCATCCATCTCCGCGATCCCCAGCCCGGTCCGTTTGCCTGTACTCGTCTCAACAGCCCAAACCCAGAGGGCGGGATCATATACCGGATGGTCCAGCCAGCCCCGGACCTCTGCGGCTGTCATCGTACTTCCGGGATAACACTCCCGGATCACCCCGGTAATCGCCTCCAAATCCGTTTCCGGATCGACATCCGCATAGTGATAGTGAGTTGGACAATTATAAACCGGCGGTTCGCCTTTGTGAATAATCCGAAAATAGGGTTCGCAGCGGTCATATGTAAAACCATTGAATAAAGACAAAGCGTCATCATGGACGAGAATGAACGAATAAGCAGCCAATTCCCGTCTGGTGAAGGGACAATCCGCGTGCTTCCGGCACCAAAGTGCCATCATTTTCTCCTCACCCCATAAAGCCAGCCCGCTGGCATCCCCGAAGGAATCCTTATGCAAGCAGACCTCCAGTTCCACCAGGCTGCGTTCGGTCTTCCAATAAGCATTAGGCAGCGTTCGACAGGGATGTTTTCGATAGACTTCAAGCAATTCCGTGTTCTGTTCCAAGCAATCCATATTCAGACTTATCCTCCCCTATCTCCACCATTTAAAAAAGTGGTGGATGTGATAGTCCTATGTTCAATAGGATTAATTGACTCAACCTTTAACGGTTGACAAAGCCATAACCAGATGCCGTAATCAGTGAGAAAGAAGGTTTTCCTGCAGTGCCTTGGCGACGGCTTCAGTCCGGCTGGAGACCTGCAGTTTAGTCAGGATGCTGCTCACATGAAATTTTACCGTTGACTTACTGACAACCAATATTTCCGCAATTTCCGGATTCGTCCGCCCTTCCACCAACAAGGCAAGCACTTCCCGCTCGCGCCCGGTCAGGTCAATGCCGGGGTGGTATACCTGCCGGGAGGCCTGAATCAGGATCTGGGCTGCTTCGGGTGCCAGGGTTGGCTTTCCGGCATAAGCCTGCCGGATGGCATTTGCCAGGTCATCGGCGTCCACATCCTTCAACAAATAGCCAATGGCGCCGGCTTTCAGCGCGCCTTCAACCAGATCCTGCTCCTTAAAACTGGTCAGGGCTATCACTTTAACCTGAGGACAGTTTTTCAGGATTGCTTCCGTGGTTTCGGCGCCGTTCATCTTTGGCATGACCAGGTCCATCAGGACCACATCCGGTTTGTTCTTATGACAAACTGCGATCGCCTTTTCACCGCTATCCGCCTCGGCCACCAATTCAAGGTCGTCATAAGCCATCAGGAAAGCACTAAGACCGCTGCGGACCACTTTGTGGTCATCAACGATCATCACCCTAATCGGTCGATCATTACCCATTGGTCTATCCTCTCCTCTGATGGATCAAACCAGTTCCCTTTTATTTTAATCGATTCCAGGCTGACTTCCAGTTCAGCCGCAAGGTCGTTCCCTCACCAGGATAACTCACCAGAGTCAGTTCAGCCCCAATCGTCTCCGCCCTTTCGGACATGATCTCCAGCCCCAAATGCCCGGCCGGTACGTCCTTCCTGGCAAAGCCCTGGCCGTCATCGCTGATGCTCAGCGTGACCTCCTCTGCAGTGCAGGTGAAGCGGAACCAGACCTGAGATGCTTCTGCGTGTTTGAAGATATTGTTGAGCCCTTCCTGCGCAATCCGATAGAACACATTCTTCACTTCCACGGGCAGCGGACAATCAGTTGGCGCTTCAACGGTGAAATCCACCGGCACGCCCGTCCGCCCGGAAAAAGCATTGACCAGATGTTTGAAAAGTTCAGCCGGGTCGGCATCTTCCAGCGCCGAAGGGCGCAGTTCCATCAGGAGAGTCCGCATCTCACCCAACGCACCTTTGGTGAGCTGTTTGAGTTCATCCAACTGCTTTTGGGCCTGTTCTGGGTCCTTCGCCCAGATCTTTGGCAGCACCTCCGCAATCAGACTGGTGGAGAACAGTGTCTGCGTTACGGCGTCATGCAGGTCACGGGCCAGCCGGCTGCGTTCAGCCGTCACCGCCGATTCCTGGGCCTGCCCCTTAAGGACATTGCTGGTGATCGCTAATGAGGCCTGGTTTGCCAGAGTCCGGGCAAGGTTGATCTCTTCCGGTGAGAATGTCCGCTCCTCATCATAAAACAAAACCAATCCGCCAAAGACCATCTCTTCCACCAACAGGGGGATGCCGATCGCGGTGCGATATTCACCATCAACCAACCCCCACGCATTACCAGCCTTCATCGTCAGCGGGTCAATTCGGGAAAAAATCAATAACCGGTTGAGGAAAATACTTTCCCGCAAGATCCTGGCACTACTGCACTGCGGATCGGTCAGATCGAAATTGTGAGTCGCGCCCTGTGGGTAGACCGATCTCACGCCCACGCGATCGCCCTGCCGGTCAAATATGGCAGCCTTACTGGCTGCCGTCAGACCAACGGCTTGCTGAACGATGAAATCCAGGCTCTTTTCCAGCGGTTCGTTGGAGTTTAATAGCCGAACCACCTCACTCAGGCCGGAGGCAATCTGCCGCCGCCGCTCAATTTCTTTCGTCCGCTCAAAGACCTGCTCAGCCAGCCGCTTGCGCATCCTTTCACTCTGCGCCAACCGCCAGCGATAACCCAGCACAACACTCGCCGCCAGGAACAGTCCAACCAGCCCGATGAACCACCAGGTGGCCCAGAAGGGCGGCTGGATCTCGATCATCAGACAAACCCCATCCGAATTCCAAACGGCATCGTTGTTGGCGCCCAGCAGCCTGAAGGTGTATTTTCCCCAGGACAGGCTGGGGTAATCGGCGTATCGGCGGGTCCCCGAATAGACCATTTCCTCGTTCAGGCCTTCCATGATATAGGCATATTGATTCCTGTCCGGCGCAGTATAGTCCAGCGCGGCAAACTCAAAAGACAGGAAATTCTGGTCATGGGTCAGAGTGAGGGTGGTGGTGCAATCGCTGACATTCGTCTCCAGAACCTCATTGAACAATGAAATGGAAGTGATCACCACCGGTGGGATATGCGTATTTTCGGAAATTTGATCAGGGTAGAACGCGTTGAAGCCGTTCACACCGCCAAAATAAAGCGAGCCGTCATCGCCAACCGCATGGGCATTCAGGTTGAAGTCACTGCCCTGGATTCCATCCTGGCTGTCATAAATTCGGACCTGGCCGGAATCGGGGCTTAGCCGGGCGAGACCGTTTCCGGTGCTCAACCAGAGGTTCCCGGATTCATCCTGGGCAACGCCGAACACCCGGTTGGAAGGCAGCCCATCCTGGGTGGTGTAATAACCGAACTGCTCGGTCCGGGGGTCGAACTTGTTCAGACCGCCTCCAGCGGTTCCCATCCAAAGCGAACCCTCATCGTCGCTGACAATATTCGTGATGCTGTTGTGGCTTGGCCCACCCGTTGTGCCATCATATTGATAGGTTTCAATCTCACCACTGGTTGGATCCAGGCGGACCAAACCCTGCGACTCCGTACCGAGCCAGAGGATCCCGTTTTCATCGGCGAATATCGCCAGGATCAGATCCTCTGCCAGTCCCGGCAGTTCACTGGACCCCAGCTGAAAGCGCCTGATCTGGCCGCTGACCGGGTCCAACCGCAGCAATTCACCCATATTCTGACTGAACCACAGGAAACCTTCCGAATCATGGGTGATGGCGGTTGTTTCCGCCTCACCGGCAATAACCATATACTTCACCGATACAGGATTGAAGCCGGGATAGGTCGGGTCATAATATTGGAGGACGCCGCCTGCCGTGCTGACATAGAGCGTTCCATCCTGGCCAACATGGAGCAGCAGCACCTCATTGCTGTTCAGGCTGGTGAAGTCCTCCGGATCCGCCTCGAAATGGGTATAGTCCCCGGTGACAAGGTTCATCCGGTTCAGGCCGGAATCCGCCGTCCCAATCCAAAGAGCCGCCCCTTTGGCGTCATAAGCCAGGGCGGTGATATTATCCGCTGCGGGGGAATCGGGATTATTGGGGTCATGCTGATAGAAGCCAAAAGCCCGGGTACTCGGGTTAGCCTTATTGATCCCACCGCCCAGGGTCCCAAACCACATAATGCCGCCGCTATCTTCAAGGATCGCTAAAATTTCATTCTGATTGAGGCTGTTCTCATCGGAATCGTCATGCGTATAGATCTCGACCTGCAGCGAATCACCCTGGAAATTCGTGATCAGGTTCAAACCGCTTTCTTCCAGCCCCACCCAAAGTGCGTCGGAGCTATCCAGATAAAGAGCGGTTATGATGTTGCTGCTCAGCGATCCGGGGTTATCGGATCGATGTGTAAAAATCTGGTAGGTTTGGCTGGCCCGGTCAAAATGCAGCAGGCCGTTTTCTGTCCCCACCCAGACCCCCTCACCGCCATCTCCGGTGATGGCATTGACCTTCGAGATGCCCGTCGTGGCCCGATCGAGAAACCGCGTGAAAGTTCCCAGTTCAGGGTCAAAGAGGTTCAGTCCGTCAGCCGTTCCCACCCAGATGATCCCATCTTCGTCCTCATAAAGCGCCAGAACCTCATTATCACTGAGCGATGAGCGAACCTCAGGATTGTGCGTATAGGTTGTGAAACCGCGCTGATCCGCATCCAAAACAGACAGGCCCGAGCGGGTGCCGACATAAAGCTGCCCGTTTGTCGTTAGCAGAAGGGTGTTTACCCGTTCCGAGGGCAGCGCAGCGGGGTCTGCGGAATCGGGCTGGAAATGGCTGAATTCGCCTGTTTCGCGGTCAAAGCGATTCAAACCCCCATAATAAGTTCCCACCCAAAGCGCTCCGGTGGTGTCCTCCACAATAGCGGTAATGAAGGCATCCGAAAGGGCTGCCGGGTTAGCAGGATCGGTCTTATAGACCGTAAAGTCATAGCCGTCATATAGATTCAAGCCCTCCTGGGTGCCAAACCAGAGGAACCCTTGTTGATCCTGCAGAATCGCCCGGACGGAATTTTCAGAAAGGCCGTCAATCACCGTGAGGTGGTCAAAACGCATATACCCCGCGCCATAACCCACTGCGCCCCAGCCAGACTGCGCGTTGGCTTCACCGACCGCGGCGGCATCACCCGGGTGAGCCGAACCAACCAGCAGTGAACCTAAAATGATAGCGAAAATGAGATTATGTGCGAAACGTTTCCAGGACATTTTTATCTTTCAGGATAAATGGCTCCATATCCTATTTTATTCGATAAATCCCCCGAGTCCCTGGCCCTTTAAAGACTGAACCGGAAGTCGACTACTTCCGGTTTAGTCAGAGGAGAAAATGATGTTCTTTTTAGGTAAGCTTGGTCAACTTTCCTGAGGAGGTTTTGAGGTCTAGATCTGCTGATCCAGCCCACCACCGATTGAAAATCCAATTCCTGCACCGAGCCCGATGATTGCCAGGTACAGGCCTTGGCCGCTCAGAGAATACAATGAGAGAGCAAGGATGCCACTGAGGGTTATACCAATGGCTGCGCCGAACAGGGCTTTCTTCCATTTATTGTCGTTCTGTTTTCCCAAATTCATGCGCCGGTAAGGTTTTCCATTTCGTTTCGGTAAGTGGACCATAGGAGTCCTCTCATCCTGAATGCTATTATCCACCTTTTCCGGCCTTTCGCCATCGGTCAGAAGTGTTGTTTCCAACCTGTCCGAATGGCCAGGTCTTGTGCGAGCGCTTTTAACCGATTTCTAGGGCAAAACTAGATTTTCAGACATATTTTCCCCCGTAAAAATAAATAATTGGTTCAGATCAACAATACTCACAAAATTCTTGATGGATGACTTTATTCACTAAATTGATCGTACCTGGCCCAAACAGAAGGCCACCCACCACCATCATCATCGGGCCGCTCCTCATTCCCCTGACGCTGCCATTTCAATTGCAGGAAATTTTCAAAGGATTGAATATCCCGTTCGTCCACGCCATGAAAACTCTGATCGAAGCGTTTCTTATGAGCATAGATCAGATAAACGCCGCCCGGTGCCAGCCAGCGCCTCAAATTTTGTCGATAACGCTCGCGTCCATCAGGAGAAAGATTATGAAAACAACCGATATCAAAAATCAGGTCATATTGCCGTTCGGGCAGTAGTTCAGCCGTCACATCCCCCTGAAAAATGAGCGCTGAATAACCAGCTTTTCGGAATTTCCGTCGGGCTTTAAGCACGGACAACAAAGCCAGGTCCACGCCTGTGACCTCCCAGCCATTTTCGGCTAAGGTCAACAAATTGGTGCCGGTCCCGCAACCCAGGTCCAGGGCGCGGCCAGGCTCCTTTTCCTCGATAATTTCCAGTAATTCAGGCGGTGTGATCCCGGTATCCCAGGGCGGGTTGCCCAGATAACGCAGGTTGAACTGAAGCCAGCGGGGGAGCCTGTGAAGGAGTCTCATTGCACCACAAAGCCAATCATTTCCATCCGGTAGCCTTCCCCTTGGCCGTTCTCCGCTTCCAGGAATAAAAATCCGATCCCTTCGCAGAAGGTGGCTTCTTCCGTGCCCTCTTCCACCGCAGTGACCACGTTATAGCAGGCGTGGGGGCCGCTTCCCGAGATAACCTGATCGAAAGGACCCTCAGCAATGCGAGAGCCGCTGTCCGGCGATTCCGCGGCGGCGCGGGCCAAAGGATCAGGAACCCAGTTTTGCTCATCCGCTGGGAAAGGCAATATCAATTCCAGCCAGGCATCTTCCAAATCGGTTTCATCCAGATTATCAAGGCGGTAAATATTTTCACCATCGACCAGATAATAGAAGGAATCGGTTGGCGGGGCGGAAGGGAAATCCTCCGCGGGATCGCCTAAGGTCAACTCAATTGCCCTTTCAACCTTCACGACGTAATGCCCATCCAGGATATTGCTCGATACCACCGTCTCTGTCACCCGCCAGTGCGCCTCTTCGTCCACGGTATAACCCAGATAATCATAGACCCAGGTGCTGCCGACCCACAGCGGAAAGATCCGCAGGGTATTCTGAGTTGTGGTCTCCAGGGTTGATGGGGTAATTACCTCACCTTCCGCGTCCGATTGGGCTGAGGCGCTGGGTTGGGCGGTGAACTGGGTCAGGTCCACGGTAGCCGAAGAGGCCAGCCGCCAACAGCCGCTGGTCAGGACCATGAGGGTAAGAAGACTTAGAAAAATGATCACTCTTTTCTTCATAAGGGTGTTAAGTATACCTTTTCCGGTCTTCCTCAGCTATGCCGGTTGGTTCATCCAATAATTTGACTGAGCTGGGTAAAATAAATAAAAAGAGAATATCATCGGAGAACAACGCATGTCAAAAGATATCCATTCAACCGCAACACTGAACGACGGACAAAAAATCCCCTATCTGGGCCTGGGAACCTGGCAATCCAGAAATGATGATTGCGCCAGGGCGGTGACATTTGCTCTCAATCATGGTTATGACATGATTGACACCGCCCAGATTTACGAAAATGAAGGCAAGGTCGGTAAAGGCTGGAAAGAATCCGATCGGTCGCGCGAGTCCTTCTTCCTGACCACCAAGATCTGGAATATGAACCAGGGTTATCAGAGCGCCAAGAGATCCTTCAAAACCAGCCTGAAAAAGCTGCAAACGGATTACGTCGATCTGCTCCTGATCCATTGGCCCAATATCAAAAATTTCTCCCGCACGGTGGAGACCTGGCGAGCGATGACCGAACTGCAAAAAGAAGGTCTGGCCCGCAGCATTGGAGTCAGCAACTTCACCCCATCCCTGCTGGATGAGCTGATCAAGCAAAGTGATGTGGTCCCCGCGGTGAACCAGGTGGAGTTCCACATCTTCCTCTATCAAAAGCAACTGGCGGAATATTGCCGGGAAAAACACATTCAGCTCGAAGCCTACAGCCCCCTGGCCCGAGGCAAATTTCTGGATGAACCCACCCTACAGCAGGTCGCCCAAAAACACGGCAAGTCAACGGCGCAGGTGATGCTGGCCCGGCTGGTCCAGCACGACATTGTCGCCATCCCCAAATCCGTGCACGAGCAGCGCATTCTGGATAATTCGGATATCTTCTTTGGGCTGGATGAAGCGGATTTACAGCAGCTTGACAGCCTCAACCGGAATGAACGCCTAATCAATCCGCCCTGGGGAGCGCCATCCTGGAACAAAAAGTGAGTAAAAAAGGCCGTGGGAAATCCACGGCCTGAGTTTTTAAGGGGTCATTTATGATCGGAAAAAGGAAAGCTTAGTCCGCGTCGGCAATATCAACCATACCTTCAAGGATCATTTCCAGCGCCATGGTGTGGCTGCAGCGGCCGCGAGTTTGAAAGAAATCACAATCGCAGTTCCATTGACCGTTATCGTAGGTCACCGTATGGTCATTATTTGCGCCTTTTAAGGTCGCCGTTAATTTCGTAAAGGTGATCCGATCTCGTTCTTCAGCATAGCGCTTGGCCTTCTCAATTTTGCCGATCAATCCGGAGTCCATGATGCACTTTTCCTTTCTATAGGTAGGGATATAAAAAAGAGCACGCGCGGGGTTCACCCGGCGTGCTTGAAGTCATTTTTAGGTTCTGCAGGTCTTTGCATTTACACTCAGTATCCTTGCATAAGATTTATTCAGTATATCCCGAACCAGGCTCAAAGTCAACGCACCAGGCAGGTTCTTAGGAAGAATCCATTCAACCCAAGGCTATTTGTTAAATTTTTCACAATCTCTCATTGGATTCTTAGATAAAAAGGATACTTATTATCATAAATTAATTAAATCGTTATTTCGCATATTTATAATGTGTACAAACTAGAGAAAAGAGGGAAAATGTCGCACCGAACAAGATATTTTTCAACACTATTAATCTCAATCCTTCTATTAACCTTCTACCCAATTTTGCCAGACGTTCAAGCCGCTCCACCTGCTGATCCGTATGCGGATGCGGCCGTGGCCTCCCCCATCCTCAGCCTGACGATTGTCACCGATAACGCCCTGGGGGCGCCGGATGGCGATGTCGCCCTCGTCGTCGGTGTGGGAGAAAGCCTGAGATTGGATTTGGGCGACGGAGAAGAAGGAACCGGGGAGCTCACCGTTTATTATGGAGGATTGATCGTTCAGCTTCTGGGCGTCTCGGCCACTTTCCTTGACGAGAACGAAAACGTCATCACCACCGAGAATTTCGACCTCCTTGAGCTAGGCCTGGGTACACATACGGTTACGGTTCCTTACGATTATGCCGCCCAGAGTTACACTCCTTACCGTTACGTCTCTTTTAATGGCCTTGTTCAGGTTTTCGGCGTTGATGCGATCGAGACAGCCAGTTATCTGCCCGATTCAGATAACGACGGCCTGCCCGATGACTGGGAAGTGGATAACGGACTGGATCCCCTGGATAACACGGACGCCACAGGTGACCCGGATGAAGACGGGCTGACCAACACCGAAGAATACAATGAAGGCACTGACCCCAACGACGCCGATTCGGACGATGACACCATGCCGGACGGCTGGGAAGTGGATAACGGGCTAAACCCCCTGGATGACACGGATGCCACAGGCGACCCCGATGCTGACGGCCTGACCAACGCCGATGAATACCTCAACGGCACTGATCCCAACGACGCCGATTCGGATGATGACACGATGCCCGATGGCTGGGAAGTGGATAACGGATTGGATCCTCTGGATGATACGGATGCCACAGAAGACCCGGACAATGACGGGCTGACCAACGCCGAAGAATACCTCAATGACACCGACCCCCATGACGCGGATACCGACGATGACAATATGCCGGACGGCTGGGAAGTGGATAATGGGTTGAACCCATTGGATCCATCGGACGCATCCGAGGATCCGGATGGGGATGGCTTCACCAATGAGGAAGAATATGAAAATGGCACCGATCCCCATGTGCCGGATTTCTTCATCTACCTTCCGATCATTTATAATTAACCCAACCAATTCAAAATCCAGTACGCAAACAACACCGCCAGTTTTGGCGGTGTTGCCTTTTTTCACAGCCCCTTCAGGACAAAGGCGATTATTCTCACCAATCCCTGCTGAACTATAATTAAAGGATCAACAGGATTTACATACGAAAGGAAATTAAACCATGAGCATCGTGAACGTCCTTTTCCAAAGCATCAATCTGCTGCTTGTTGTAGGTTGGGTCATCCTGACGCTGGTAGCCCTCTTCCAGCTTAAAGGCAAATCGCTCCCCGCCACGGCCAAGGTCCTTTGGGTGATGGTGATCTGCTGTATTCCCCTCCTGGGCGCCATCGCCTTCTTCATCATTCAACCCGCCAATGAAGGGCAGTCTGAGCTATAGCCCACCAACCGGCATAAATATAAAAACCCTGTTGAAAACCAATTTTCAACAGGGTTTTATTTTTACAAAAACCTACTCACTCTTATTGGCGGCGGCGATCCTTCTCAAGAACCAGAGCATCTTCCCCACCGACATAATACTTCTGCCAGCGATCCACCTGTTCATATCCATTGACTTCATACAATCGGATCGCACCTGTGTTGGATGCCCGCACACTGAGCCGGACTCTGGGCATTGCCAATTTATCCTCAGCCTGTTCCAGCAAAGCCTGGGCAATGCCCCGCCGGCGATAAGCCGGGTCAACGGCCAGGGTGGTTATCCATCCCAGATGCTTGCCGACTTCCCGTTCACCGCCGATAAACCCCACCAGTTTGCCGTCCATCAACGCCTTAAGCCGGACAATTCCCGGTAAGGTCAACACACCGATCAGGTCCCAAAATGGCCAATGGTCTTCCGTACGGAAACAGGTCTTTTCCAACTGGCTGAGCTGGGCATAGTCCTTCCAGTCCGCTTCCAAAATCGCCCAGCGATTCTCACGGTCTGAAACTTTATTTTCAATTTCGCTGGATAGGGTCATCATCATCGGAATATTTACTCTATAACAATGATAAATATTGTCTTCTATTATACCTGTTATCTTCCGCCAGCCATCCGGAAGGCTTGCCTGCCTAAAAGAAAGTAAAATAGAGACACACTGACTTTCTGCCGTAAAGATAAGGTCTCTAAATGAAAATCAAAATCGCCCTGGCACAATTCAATACCAAGCTTGGAGAGGTTCAGGCCAATCTGGCCACTCATCTGGAGCTGATCGCGGAAGCCAAGCAAAAAGGCGCTGACCTGGTGATCTTCCCCGAGCTTTCCCTCACAGGCTATGTCCTCCAGGACCTGGCCGTGACCACCGCCATCCAGCCCGATCAGAACGATCCAGTTTTTAACACCCTGCTGGATGCCAGCCGGGATATTGACCTGATGGTCGGCTTCGTCCATGAAGACCGGCGTCACAGGTTCTATATCGCCTCCGCCTATCTGGCCGAAGGTAAGATCGTCCATATCCACAATAAGGTTTACCTGCCCACCTACGGTATGTTTGATGAGGGGCGTTTCTTTGCCTGGGGCAATTCAGCCCGGGCTTTCGACACCCGATTCGGCCGGATGGGCATGTTGATCTGCGAAGATTTCTGGCACGCGTCTCTGCCCTACCTGCTCTGGCTCGATGGCGCGGATGTGCTGCTGTTCCAATCCGCTTCACCCGGCCGCGGGCTGACCGATAATCCCCGGCTGAGCAGCTCCGCCTGGGTGGAACATACCAACCGGGCCTATGCCGGTCTGTTCACGGTCTTTGTCGCCCATGCCAATCGGGTGGGCTATGAAGACGGGCTAAACTTCTGGGGCGGCTCCACGATCTTTGATCCAGATGGCAATCTGATTGTCCGTGCGGCGGATTTCGAATCCTCACTGACCGTCGCTGAAATTGACCTCAACCAATTCCACCGCTCCCGCGCCCGGCTGCCGCTCCTGCGGGATGAACGCACCAACCTGGTCCAGAGCGAACTGGAAAGAATTTTGGGACACCATGAAAACTGATCTGACCATCAATACCCAACTGGCTGAAAAGATCCTCACCGGCTTCATCCGCACTGAACTGAATCGGGTGGGCATCACCAAAACGGTACTGGGACTTTCCGGCGGGATCGATTCCGCCCTCAGCCTCTACCTTTCCGCCCGCGCCCTGGGGCCTGAAAACGTCCTTGCGGTGCGCATGCCCTATAAGACTTCCGCTGCGGATACCCTTTCGGACGCTCAGACGATGATTGACGATCTGGGCGTGCAGTCGCTGACCGTGGAGATCACCGACATGGTGGATCCGCTCATCCAGCGCTATGAGGATATGAACCGGATGCGGGCCGGCAACATCATGGCCCGGATGCGGATGATCGTGCTCTATGACCAATCGGCCGCGTTCAACGGGTTGGTGATGGGCACCAGCAACAAGACCGAACTGCTCCTGGGGTATTCAACCATCTTTGGCGATTCCGCCGCGGCCATCCAGCCGATTGGCGACCTCTATAAGACGCAGGTGCGCCAGCTCTCTAAAGCGCTGGGCGTGCCGGATTCTGTGATCGACAAGGCCCCCTCCGCCGACCTCTGGCAGGGGCAGACCGACGAAGCCGACCTGGGCTTCACCTATGCCGAAGTGGATCAGTTACTCTACCTGCTTGTGGATCAGCGCTATCGCCCCGAGGACTGCGTGGAAGAGGGTTACGACGTCAAATTTGTGGAGCAGGTTGTCGAACGGATCCGCCGGAATCACTTCAAGCGGGTGATGCCGCCGATCGCCAAGCTCTCCCAGCGCACGATTGGCTATGACTTTTTGTACTTGCGGGATTGGGGGACGTAGGCTGCTTGTCCTTGCGAAGAGCAATACCGGCGAGACCATCTACTCACGTAAAAACTCATATTAGAGAAGATCATTCTTCATCGTAATAATGAGATTGCTTCCTC
>CAYUSC010000028.1:14875-26327 GCA_964447265.1 uncultured Candidatus Brevefilum sp. | reverse complement strand
GGAGCGTGGACTTCCTTAAGGCGCACCTGGCTGAAGGGGTCCTGTGAGCGGGCAGCCAGCAGCAGGGAAACATCCCCTTTTTCGACATGCAGGATGAACTCGTCATCAACATGGAAGTCCTGAAAGGTTTCCACCGTCAGATCCGGAAATTCTTCACCTTGCGCTTCTTCCTTTTCGGGGCGGAAGCGGGGATAAAAGCGAATCTCCGATTTGATTGCCTCATAAACGGTTTTACCCTGACTCTCCCAATAATCCGCTGAAGAAATCACCAGGATGAAGAAATACTGGTTGATGTGGGGAGAACAGGTCAGGGCGACCCCGCAGCCTTCCTCTTCGGCGTTTACGAAATGGAGGTCATTCAGGAAACCGGTGATCTCCTGAATGGTGTCGGTGCCGGCGTCTTCCACCTTGAATTCATCGAAATTCTCCATGAATTCGGATGCGAGGATGTCATTCATCTCCGCAATGGAAGTGCCTTCCTTCAATTCGCCGCCAACCAGGCTGATCTCGATGTTGCCGTCTTCGGAATACATGTAGACGGATCGATCGATCTCCAGCTCGAATCCCTCAACGGGTCGGAAAATGAAACCGCCATCTTCGATGTCAATTTCACCGCCGAAACGGTAAAAGGGCTGTTCCGTTTCACTGGATTGGGGTTCGGATTGGGGGTTAAGATCAGTCATAGTCTCCTGCTCGTTCAGGGTCGTTCGCCTATCTGTCTGATTTTACACCAGAAATGGTCAATGGTTTCATATCCTGCTTATTATCATTTATACTAGGAAAATATTGATTTTGTAAGCCGCTGATCATTTCATCAGGCAACGCACGTGAAAAGGACTGCGATATGGAAAAACACACCCTGCCCATCCTTGAATTTGACCCGACCAGGGAGGCTATTTTAGAGCCATCCAAAGTTGTGGAGCCGCTGGACGCGCCGGAACATTGCGTGATTTGCTTTTTTGCCGAGGTGATCGAATCTCTGGTGGAGAATAACGGTGCAAAAGTCATCGCCCATTCCTTATCTCAGATCGGCCAACATCCGCTCTATGAAATTGACTATGAAGGGCGGCGTCTGGCGTTCTTCCATCCCGGGATCGGCGCGCCACTGGCCATTGGATTGCTGGAAGAGATGATCGCCCGAGGCTGCCGCAAGTTTATGGTCTGCGGGGGCTGCGGCGTGCTGGATAAGTCCGTCGCGGTGGGGCATCTGCTGATCCCCGTCTCGGCACTGCGGGATGAGGGCGTTTCCTATCATTATCTGCCGCCCGCGCGGGAAGTGGCGATGAACCCGGACGCGGTGACCGCCATCGAAAAGGTGCTGCATCGGCATGGGCTGGAATACCTGCGCACTAAGGCCTGGACGACGGACGCGATCTACCGGGAAACCCGCGAAAAAGCCGCTGAATATCTGGCGGAGGGGTGCCTGGCGGTGGAGATGGAGGCCGCAGCCTTTTTTGCCGTGGCGCAGTTCCGGGACGTGGTCCTGGGGCAGATCCTTTATGGCGGCGATGCCGTGCTGCAGGATGACTGGGATGGGCGTAAGTGGTCATCCCGGGAAGAAATCCGCCGGAACCTATTCTGGCTGGCGGCTGAGGCCGTGATGGAACTTTAACCTGGATTCGACCCTGGCAGGGGGGTAAACTGCTCTGTTGAAATATAGTATGATTGTGGGACTGAAAAAAGGAGAGCATATGAACGACCTGATCACCAGGACATTGAATCGCATTGACGAACACCACAACCCCGATTTGCCGCTGGATGGCGACCTAACCCTGCCTTTTTATGATGGGCTGTCGCTGGCTAACCTTCCCGGCACGGTGACTCAGCTCCTGGGCGCGCCGGCCTTCGGGCGGCCGCCATTGGATAGTTCATTGTTGGAATCACTGGGGGGACCCTACAAAAAAGTGGTTTTCCTCCTGGTGGATGCGCTTGGCTATAATCTTCTGACCGATCTGATGGAAAAAGTGCCCGGATTGGTCTGGAATGAACTAAAAGAAAAAGGTGTCTTTGCGCCGATCACCAGCGTATGCCCCAGCACCACCGCGTCGGCGCTGACCACGCTCTGGACCGGGGCGGCCCCGGCCTGCCACGGCATCATCGGTTATGAAATGTGGGCTAAGGAATTTGGCGTCATCATGAACAATATCCTCCACTCGCCGGCGATGGCGCGGGGAGATGTCGGCGGCCTGGTTCGGATGGGTTTCAATCCCCACGAATTCCTCAATCGTCCCCTGTTGGGAACGCACTTGCTGGAGAATGGCATTCAGCCCACGGCCTTTATCCATTACTCGATCGCCCATTCCGGCCTTTCTGTGATGCAGATGGAAAATGTGGATCTTAAACCTTATGTGGACGAAGCTGATCTGAGCATCAGTCTGGCGGATTTCCTCAATGGCCGGGCCGGTGAACGGGATTACACCTATGTCTATTACAGCGATGTGGATACTTTGATGCACCGCTTCAGCGCCGGTGATGAACGGGTTGGGCTGCAATTTACAGCCTTCTCGGATCTGTTCCGGCGGGGATTTTTGGACCGGCTCTCACCGGAGGTTGCGCAGGAGACGATTTTGATCCTTGCTGCCGATCACGGTTCAAAACTGACCATGATTGACCCGCATTATGATCTGGCAAATTATCCTGAATTGAAATCCTACCTGGTGATGTCGCCCACCTGCGAACACCGGCTGACCTTCTTCTATACCAAACCCGGTAAAGCCGAAGAGCTGCGTGATTATATCGAGCGGACCTGGCCGGGTGAATTCCTGCTGATGGATTCGCAAGCCGCTTTGCAGGCGGGGTTGTTCGGCAATGGCACCATAAAAGAACAGGCCCCCGACCGGGTGGGCGATCTGATCGCCGTGGCCCGGGGGGGAGCCTATTTCTGGTGGGCGCCTACAATCAATCACATGCTTGGCCGCCATGGCGGGCTCAGCAGGGAAGAAATGCTGGTGCCGTTCCTGGCCGTGCCCTTAGGCAAGTGAGCGTGGGCGCTTGGTGGAACCTGAGGTAACTCAGGCGCTGGTCAAATAACGATTCAATTCCCAATCAGTGATATGGGTGCGGAACTCTTCCCACTCAGCCATCCGGGATTTCAGGAAGGCTTCGGTCAGGCTGCTGCCCAGGGCGGATTGCAGGGTGCTATCCGCTTCAAAGGCAACCAACGCCTCGAAGAGTGAACCGGGCAGCATTTCGATCCCGAGGTCAATCCGTTCTTCGGGGGTCAATTCGTACACGTTCATCTGATTGAGCGGTTTGGGGCAGCTCATGCCCTTTTCAACGCCGTCGAGGCCGGCAGCCAGCATGGCGTTGAAGGCCAGATAGGGATTGGTGGATGGATCGGGGAAGCGCAGTTCGAGCCGCACGGTCTTGGGGTTATCCGCCATGGGCTGCGGGATGCGGATCAGGGCGGAGCGGTTCACCTGAGCCCAACCGATATAAACGGGAGCTTCATAACCGGGAACCAGACGTTTGTAAGAGTTGACCGTGGGGGCCACGACAGCCGTGAGCGCTCGGGCATGGTTCAAGACGCCGCCGATATAGTTGTAGGCCAGGGGGGATAACTTGATGGGGTCATCCTTGTCATAGAACAGGTTGTTGCCATCGAGGTCGAAGATGGATTGGTGGCAGTGCATACCGGAACCGTTGATGCCAAAGACAGGCTTGGGCATGAAGGAGGCGATCAACCCATGCTGGGCAGCGATGGCCTTCACGGCGTATTTCAAAGTCAGGACATTATCGGCTGTTTTCAGGGCTTCCGCGAACCGGAAGTCGATTTCATGCTGGCCAATAGCCACTTCATGGTGGCCCATCTCAATTTCGAGCCCCATCATGCTCAGGGCATCCATCAATTCGGTGCGCACCCGAACAGCTTCGTCATTGGCGGAGAAATCGAAGTAACCGCCGATATCGTGGGGAACGGGAGCGACCATCTCATGACCATCGCGCAGGAAGAGGAAGAACTCCGGTTCCGGGCCGATGTTGAGAATCCATTTGCGGTCTTTTTTCATGCTGGCAAGGCGGCGCTTGAGGACGCCACGGGGATCACCGTCGAAGGGTTCGCCATTGGGGCGATAGATGTCACAGAGGATGCGAGCTCGTTTGAATTCCGCCGGTGACCAGGGCAGGATGGCGTAGGTGTCCGGGTCAATGACGAGCTGCATATCGCTTTCCTGAATGCGGGCGAAGCCTTCAACGGAGGAACCGTCGAAGAAAATCCCATGATCCAGCGCCGAAGGCACCTGGTTGATGGGCAGGTCCACGCTCTTGACCACACCATTCACGTCAGTGAATTGGAATGAGACGAATTTCACGCCGTCTTGCTTTATTCTTTCAAGAACATCTTTTTTATCCATATTATCCTCCAATAGAAACACGAATCAGATTTTTTCCAACGGAGTGCACAATTTAAGATAAGGTACCCGAACTTATCACCGGGAAGTAATCTTCCTGGCTTGCTCACTATGGTTGCTTTGGCCTGCTTGTCGCCAGGCAGTTTTGGACATCCATTAGGAAAAGAAAACTTAGACCCGTGTTCAGGTCCAGGAGGCATCCGCTGATCTATCGATTTTCCCCGGTTAGTCCGGGTTAGCACTTCCTTCGCAAGAAGGAACCTCCACCTCGTCATCTCAGCCCCTCAATGGGTGAGACTCAGCCGCTTGTTTCTTTTTATTCAATTGATGGTGCATTGGTGTTGCAATATTAATCAAAGCTTTTTGGAATTGATTAATTGGATTATTTATAACATTTTTTGAGATAAGAGTCATGGGTTTTTGGTTAATAACAGGTAAACGGAATCGCCTCTTGACATAGAACAGAAGTTCTGTATAATACTAGAACATAAGTTCGATTCAAGGAAAGAAGGCATGAAATGGCACTTCCCCAAATCATCTCCGGTACTTTTGAACCGCAATTAAAAATTCTCCCCGGGCTGCGCGCTCGGACAAATTCCGGCAGAAAACAAATGAAAACGCGCGGGCAACAGGCCAGCCTGACGACCGTTAACAGCCTTTTAGCAAGCCTGGAGCCGGTTCCTCAGAACGCCGTCCTTTTAGGGCGTTGCCAGGATGGGCTGCCATTTCTGATGGCGCTGGGCGATCCCGAGTTGGGCGCGATCCTGATTGGCTGTGAGCAGGGCTTTGGTAAAACGCACCATTTGCAGGTGCTGGTGGATTCCGCGATCCAATCCCACTCGCCTCGTAATTTGCAGGTTGTGATCCTGACGCTCAATCCCGCGGAATGGACACGGTTCGCCGATCGAAACCTTTCGAGTAAATACCTGCAGGGGATGGCGGCCTGGTATGACCCCCAGGCGGAGCAGTTGATTGCCCATCTGACCGAATTGGCTGAATCCCGCCGGGATGGACAGCGCCGCGGACCGGATGTGCTGCTGGCATTGGACGACCTGCCGGCTTTGCAGGACCTGAGCTGGGAGGCTCAGGTGAACCTGCGCTGGCTGTTGGAATATGGCGCGCAATCCGGAATTTGGGTGGTGGCGACGGTCAATGCCGGGGAAGCCTCCGATTTACGTTATTGGATTGACACTTTCCGCACCCGGATCGTCGGGCAGGTGGGAGATGCGATGGCAGCCGAGATCCTCACGCAGCAGACAGGCACGGCGTTGGCCGACCTGGCTCCCGGTGAATTCAGCGCCTGGACGGGGAAGGATTGGATCTGCTACAGCTTGCCCCTGTTGGGGGCAGTGAAGTCGCTGGCGGGGTAAATAAAAATATCGGTCCGATTTGTTGATGGAATCGAATTGGATAGGTGCCTGACCTTAAATAAATCAACCCCTGACTCGTTCGGTGGGCACCTATTCAAACAGCCATGCTGCCGTGTTTTGTCGAAAATGGATTCCTGCGTAGGAAACAACCGCCATCCGGCAGCATGGCTGATAAAGAAACATCCCCCAATTTAAGCGTTGGGGGATGCTGCGTCTTCCGATTGGGTGGAAAGGGATGGGTGCAGGGGGAGATAGGGCAAAGATAACTTACGGTAGCCGTAAGTATTGAGCACCAGGGTCTTGCCGATCTTCGTCTCTGTGATGACATCAGGGCGGTAGATATGAATATGACCGTGAATATGGAATGAAGGCTGGAAGGTTTCGATCAGCCAGTTGAAGGCTTTAACGCCCTGATGGGCGCGGTCATCGTCATCGTGAATGCGCCAGGGTGGGGCATGAGTGACGAAGATATCCAGATAGCGGCCATAGCGGACTTTATTCCATAACAGCGCCGGGACCAATTGCATCACCATCGACCACATTTCCGCTTGAGTATATTGGTAATTGCCCCGGTTATAGACCAGCGAACCCTCGATCCCTGCCAACAGCAAGCCGGTTTTGGGATCGCGAATGACTTTACGGTGCAGGTCAACGGCGCCCCAGGGTTCCGTGCGCGGCCCGCCAATGCCATATTCCACAGCGCTCGCATGGTTGCCGCGGACATAATAGAGGGGGATATCCAGTGAACTGATGATGTACTCGAGATAATAGTAGGGAAGGTCCCCGCTGCTGATGGTCAGGTCAACGTCTCTGAAACGCTGCTTGATTTGAGGGCTATAAATGAGAGGAACCTCTTTATCGCTGACCGTTAATAATTTCATGGTCTCATTTTAAGATATTGTTTACAAAATTGTAAGGGGCTCCTCGATTCCATTTGGCCCAGTAATCAGTCGGATAGGTAGATGGATATACTGATCAGCGTGGGTGAATCGAGGGTGAGGGTGGCCATGTCCTGATCGCGGGTCAAAACGATCAGATAGGGGTGGTTGTCAGAATTTAGCAACCGTTGGGTCTCCTCAAAACCAATAGCCTCCAATGCCACCGCATAATTCACCAGGACGTTATCATTCTCAGGGACACAATCCACATAGACCGTATTAGGTCCTGCCGTCCGATTTTCGACCAGGGTGCAATTCTCGGGTTGCGGCAGGTCGCTTTCAAAAATCGAAGGCCATTCTGCAGGCGTTGGCAACGAGTCTTCAGGTTCCTCAGTCCATTGGCCTTCCATCGCCTGAGCAATAAGATCCTCAAACCCAGCGGTATAGATATCGTATACCGCCGTACCAGCGCCGCTGGACAAATTCATGTGATATTCCCCTTTGGTGATATCCACGGCGTCATAATCACCTTCCGCCAGGCGTTCTTCGGAATTGTCCGGAAAGCCTTCCTGCTGATAAACGATATAAGTGAACTCGAAGCCTTGTTCCTGCAATAGGGATAGGTAATTTTCAATCTGCCGGTCAGTGACGTTTTCGTAGAAGATGCGGATATGCGATTCCGGCGCAACCATAATGTTGCTGATCTCTCCTTCCAATACGGGGATGGCATCGGGGATGTAATCCGGCCACTCATCCTGGCCTGAGGACATGGCGTTATTCGATAAAGCGGGTGAATCCTGGGGGAGGTAGGTTGAGTCCGCGGTGGAACCTCCCTGATTGATCAAGCCGCACCCGGTTAATGCCAGAAGGGAGATGATTGAGAGATAAAGTGCTGATCGATTAAATCGCATTTGAATTTCCTCCACCCTTAGTCAAAAACAATCTCATGACAGAGTCAGGTTATTTTCGGATTATTTGTTTTATAACATTCAGGGGGCTTTAAAGGTAAAGGGTTTGCCTGGTTAGTTGCCAATTGCAACAGCCATGGCAACGGCTTTGGTTCGGTCGTGGCTGATGCTCACCGACCATTCCTTGATTCCCAATAATTCCGCCACTTTGATCGCATTGCCATAAAGCCGGACAGTTGGCTGCCCGGAAGGAAGGTGGATGATCTCGATATCCTGCCAGTGGACCTTGCCGATGCCGGTGCCCAGGGCTTTGGAGACGGCCTCCTTGGCGGCAAAGACGCCGGTCAGGGCATCATTCCGATCCTGGGCCTGGGCGATCTCCTTCTCGGTGAAGACCCGCCGGATAAAGCGCGTTCGTATGTTTGGACGAATTTCTTCCAGCCGGGCGATCTCAATCGTGTCAATCCCACTGCGGAGTGTCATGTCTACGGTCCTGCTACTGCGACGATCAAGGTGTCGGGGTTCAGATATTTTCGGCTGGCTTCGAGGATGTCTTCAGCGGTGACGGCATTGATCTTTTGGGGATATTGGTTGAAGTAATCCAGACCCAGGTCAAAGCGTTCCATATTCAAAAGAGAAATCGCCACGCCGTTATTGGATTCCAGCAGCAAAGGCAGCCGGCCCAGGAAAAGGGATTTGGAATCGTCCAGTTCTTCGGCGGTGACCGGTTCGCTGACGAATCGCCGGGCTTCCAGGGTCATCAGGTCAATGGCTTTCTCCGTGTTGTTGGGGTTCACGCCGGCGATCATCTCCCATGCGCCAGGCCCCAGGCTGGAGCTCAGGTTGGAATAGACGTAATAGGCCAGGCCCGAATCTTCCCGAACGCTCTTCCCCAGCCGTCCCATCATGCCGAATTCGCCGAGGATGTTATTGCCGATCCGCAGGGGGTCATAATCAGGTGAAAGTCTTTCCGGCGCCTGACAGCCAACCACGATATCCGCCTGAGATTTACCGGCAATGGTCAGGCTCTTGCGAACGGGTTGGGTGATGGGGGCCAGAGGCGGCAGCGTTGGCAGGGTTTCCTGCTCGGGGTTTTCCCAATCTCCCAGGGCGGCCTTGACGGCATCCACAGCTTTTCGGGCATCCACGGCACCAACAATGGCGATCGTCAGCCCCTGAGGGCCGAAAGTGCACCGGTAAAATTGGACCAGGTCCTTCTGCTCAATAGCCTGGATGGTTTCGACGTAGCCGTCATCCGGTCGTTCGTAGGGGTGGCCGGCAAAGACGGATTCGTCAAAGAGCATGGAGGCCATCGCTGCGGTATCCTGGGCGCGAATGGCCAGGCCGGTGAGCATTTGCATTTTTAAGCGGTTGAACTCCCGATCCGGGAAGGTGGGGTGGCGGAGGCATTCGGCAACCAAACCCATGATCAGGTCGAGATCTTCGCTGAGGGAATGACCACTGAAGGCTGAGGTCAGGGTGCCGGAGGAAAAGCCGATTTTTGCGCCAACGGATTCGATTTCGTTATAAAGGCTTTGGAAATCATATTGCGCCGTACCGGCCATCAGGCTGTTCGCCGTCAAATAGCTCAGGCCAAGTTTTTCATCCGGGTCAAAAATGCTGCCACTGGGAAGGTAGCCGCGGATGGAAACGGTGGGGCTGTTGAAATTTGACCGCGCCAGAATTGTGATCCCATTCGGAAGGACTTCGCGGGTGATGTCATCCGGGCCGGGCATAGCGGTTTTTTGCGGGGTGAAGGGGGCTTTGTTCATCATTAGCTGAGACTTTCTTCCGGCAGGTAAAAACCAACCACGCGGTTATCCGGATGGAGGATTTCCCGGGCAATCCGCAGGACATCCTCGGGCGTGACCTTGGCGAGGTGGTTGACGTAATTTTCGAACCAATCATAGTTGGCGAACATATCGGTATAGCCCAGCCAAAATGCCTGGTTGGAGATATTTTCACTGCTGTAGGCAAACAGGGCTTTAGCCTGTTTGATCGCTCGGGCGATTTCCTCTTCGGTGACCGGTGAGTCCATGACCCGTTTCAGCTCGTCATCCACAGCCTGGAGGACTTGTTCGGGCGTGTGTTCGGGGTGAACGGTCAGGTTGATGGCGTAAAGATAGGGATCATGGGTGGCCTGGAGGGTGCCGAAACATGAAACGGAAATTTCACCTTCCACCAAGGCACGGTAGAGGCGGCTGGTTTTGTTGGTGGTGCCACCGGAGCCGAACATATTAAGGCTGCTGGGGCCGGTGAGCAGGCTGTCCAACACGGTGAGGCTGAAGAAATCCAGGTCGCTGGCGCTGGGCGCCCGGTAGGAAATCTGAACGAAGGCTGTCTGTCCGGGGCCGTCCACGGTCACCCGCCGTTCACCGCCCAAAGGCGGCTCCACGGGGATGGTCTGTGGCACGAAGCCTTTGGTTGGGATTCCGCCGAAATTGGCGGCGACCTTTGCCACCATCTCGTCCATCTCGAAATCACCGGCCAGCGCCAGAACGGCGTTGGCGGGATCGTAGAATTGTTGGTAATGGGTGTATAGCTGGTCGCGGGTGATCGTCTCGAGATCTTCTTTCAGGCCGATCACTTCATAGTGATAGGGGTGTTGATCAAAGGCGGTTTCCTGGATAGCCTCGTTGAGGAGGAAATGTGGTTCATTTTCATTTCCCTCTCGCTCGGAGATGATCACCGACCGTTCGGTGTTCACTTCCTCGGTCAGATAGCGGCTGTTGACCATCCGGTCGGCTTCCAGCGAGAGGCTCAATTCAGCCATATTGGCAGGCAGGGTCTGGAAATAGGTGGTCCAGTCAAGATAGGTCATGGCGTTCCAGATGCCGCCGACCCTGGAGATCTCCCGATCCAGATAACCTGCTGCGAATTTATCCGTACCCTTGAATTGCATATGTTCGACCCAATGGGATCCACCGGTGATTCCCCGGTGCTCATTGCGTGACCCGACTTTATACCAGACCCAACTGCTGACGATCGGTGCGGTATGAATTTCCTTCAAATGGACGGTCAGGCCGTTGGGCAGGGTATAAAAATGGGTTTGATTTGTCATTGGGCTCTCAAATTGATCGTCGAATATATCGGAAAATACTTCCGAATGGATTTCAATCCAGTATAATGCAGAGGATTTATGTCCACATTATTATATGCCATAATTCAAGCCTGGCAGGCTTGTTTTTATGAGTGAGGTGACCTTTGACAAAGACTGAACAAAATCCCCATTTGGTGGCTGTGATCGGCGCTGGCCCGGCCGGGTTATATGCCGCACAGGCGCTTGCAAAGGCGGGGGTTCAAGTGGTGCTGTTCAATCGCGATATCAAGCCGGGCGGTCTGGCTGAATATGGGATTTATCCGAATAAATACAAGATGCGCCTCGGGCTGATGCACCAGTTTGATCGCATCCTGAACCATCCCAATGTACGCTATCTGGGGAACGTCACTGTTGGGCAGCAAGGCGACCTCCGGTTGGATTCACTGCGCAGGGCGGGATTTCAGGCCTTCATGGTCACCATTGGCGCGCAGAAGAACAATTGGCTGGGATTGCCGGGCGAGGATCTGGAAGGCGTTTACCAGGCTAATGACATCGTCTTTCATTATACGCAGCATCCTGAGATGGCGGACTGGCAGCCGGTGTTGGGGAGGAAGGTGGGCATCATTGGTATGGGGAATGTGATGCTCGACATCGTTCACTACCTCAAACAGCAAAAAGCGCCCCGGGAAGTGACGGCCATCGCGCGGCGGGGACCCACCGAGGTCAAGTTTGACAAGCAAACTTTGGAACCGGTGGCAAGTTGTTTGGATATGCCGAATATCCGGACTGCTGTGGATGAGGCTATCCCGCAGACGAAAAAAATCGGCGAAGATGTGGAAGATTTCTATGACTTGCTGGCTCAGGCGCGGAAAAACGCAGAAGAGTGCGATTCGGGCATTGATTTTGG
>CAYUSC010000028.1:2248-14775 GCA_964447265.1 uncultured Candidatus Brevefilum sp. | reverse complement strand
TGCTGGCTCAGGCGCGGAAAAACGCAGAAGAGTGCGATTCGGGCATTGATTTTGGGATGAAATTCCTGCGTTCGCCTCGGCGGATTCTGGGTGATGACCAGGGCAGAGTCAAAGAAGTGGTTTTTGAGATCAATGAGTTGGTGCGGGAAGGCGACAGGATTAAATCCGTTGGCACCGGTCAGCTTGAGACTGTCACGCTGGATACGGTGATTTTTTCAATTGGATCGCATGTTGACGAACGCTTCGGACTGCCTGTGGCGCATGGCCATTTCGTCACCACACCCGAACCGCGTTACCCGGTTGACGAAATTTCCTACGAGGTCTATAACCCGGATCTGTGCGTCGAATGTGATGACATTTTTGTCAGCGGCTGGGCGCGAGTGCCCGGTGAGGGAATTGTTGGCCTGGCCCGCAAGGATGCCGAAAGGGGTGTGAAGGCGGTTCTGGCCTATCTGGATACACTCCCGTCAAGTTCGATAACGGGGGAACAGGCCATTGCCAATCTGCCGCCAGTGGAGAACCATCTGGTGGATTTAATCGATTTGAAGCGGTTGGAGGCGGTGGAACAAAAAATGGCAGACGAGAAAGGTCTGCCAGCTTTCAAGTTCAGCACCCGTGAAGAAATGCTGAAAGCGATTGATCGGGATTAGATAGCCTGGATGGTCTCAGGCTGATTTTTAGCAGGCTCTTTTGCAGAACCGGAGTCCTTTGAGGATTTCGGTTCTGTTCGTTTTTCACCCGGATGCCTGTAACGGATGAGCATCAGCAAGCCCACGCCGATGGTCGCCATTCCTATGGCGACACCGCGAGCTTGCAAGGGGCCAAAGAACACATTGGGCAGGCGGTGACTGCCCAGGCCGAAGATATCCGCCATTGCGGTGAACACACAGATGACATAACCGGTGCTCATAATCCGGCTGCCGATATCCGCGGCGATGGTCTTCTTGGTGCCGGCCCAGAAGGTATTCAGCGTGAGGTAACTCCCCATGACGATAAGCCCCAGGCCGATCAGGAACACGGAAATCTGGACGAAGCCAATCACCCGGCTGCGATCCAGATTGAAAAGGCTGGGTCTTGCCCCCAGGAGAAAGAGCAGATAACCAAAAACGGTCACAGCCAGGCCGAATCGCAGGCGACGTTTTGAGAATGTCGTCTGGCCGTTCAGGCTCGCTCCGTTTTCAGGGAGAGAATCCTGTGCGTTATTTGGTTCTTGTTTGGGTTCTTCTGTGGGTTTTTTGGTCATGATGAAGGCAAATTTTCCTGCAATATCCTGTGCCAATTACCGCTGTAAATCCGGGCAATGTCCTCTTGATTGTAACCCCTTTTCTGTAAAAGTGGGCCCAACTGCGACAGGTCAGCAATCGTATCCAGTTCCATTGGTACGGATTCCACCCCAAAGCCGCCGTCAAAATCAGTCCCGAGGGCGACATGCCGGGAGTTGCCGGCGAGCTGGCAAACATAATCCAATTGGTCGGCAACAAGTTCCAGGCTCATGGCGGCTCGGCCACCCCGGTCCTTCCAGCCCCAATCCAGAAAACTATTTAAAGGCACAATGCCCATCACGCCATCCCGTTCCACCAATTGTTCGATGGTGGCATCCTTTAAGTGGCGATTGACGGGGATATCTTTGATGAGCGCTTCGGCATTGGCATGGGAGGCGATGACCTGCCCCGGGTAATGATCCAGAGACTGTCTTGCAGATTCGTGATCCATGTGGCTGATATCCAAAATGAAGCCCTGATCCGCCATCCGGTCAAGCAGTTGATAGCCCGTCTTGGTCAGCGGGCCGGGCTCGCGGGTGCCGCCGCAATAGCGATTGCCAGCCCAGGCGGGGCCGATCAATCGGACGCCCCATTCGAACCAGTCCGCAACTTCGGCCGGTTCCACCACACCTTCGGCGCCTTCCATCAGGACGACGATCCCGGTAGGTGGGGCGGAGAGGGTTGGGTCGACATCATAGGCCTGCCAGGCTTGCCAATGGGTCCGCAGATCGGATTGGGAGAAAATCAATGTGAAGTCGTTGGGGTGTTCATCCGTCAAGCGGAAATAGGCATCCAGTTGCGTGCGGTAACGTTGATGGGCCTGTTGGGGTGTGACATAAGTTGCGACAGGATAACTGCCCTTTTCCAGGCGCTCGGGGCTGACATAGAGCGTCCCGAAAACAAGCGCCACTTTTCCCTGAATGTATTCAGGGCGGCCAAGCAGGGTGTTACCGTTATAAGCCGGGATGGGTGTTTTGCGTTCGGCGGAACGGGTCTCCAAAGCGGACCGGGTATAATCCCGCGCCAGATTGACCATGTTCCAAGCCAGGTCTTCATGTGAGTCGATAATCAGTGTCATGGGAAGATTTCGTTAAATGCATGGCGCACCGGTAACCCGGTGCGCCTTTGAATGCAGTAAATTACTCTTCGTCTTTTTCCGGCTCAGCAGCTTCTTCAGCAGGTTCTTCTGCTTCAACGGCCGCTTCGGGTTCAGCTTCGGCTTCTTCGGCAGGTTCTTCAACCGCCACTGCATCGGTCATCCCATCGACATCAAATTCTTCGGTCAGGGTTTTCCAATCCAGGTCGGTATAGGCGGGGGAGTCCACCCGGCGCATGCTCAGGCCGATCCGGTGAGTGTCCTCTTCGATCTTGATGATCCGCAGGGTGACGACATCACCTTCGTGGAGAAGCTCTTTGGGGTGCTCAATCCGGCGTTCGCTGATCTCAGAAATGTGGATCAGGCCTTCCAGATCGCCTTCCGATTCATCCAGCAGCAATCGGGCAAAGGCGCCGAAATTGGTCAGGCGGGTGATCCGACCTTCGACCAACTGGCCTTCCGTCAAAGCGGAGACCTGGTCTTCCCAGGGATCATCCTTAAGACGGCGGATGGAGAGGCCAATGCGTTTGCGATCAGAATCGATGCTGATCACTTTCACCTTGACTTCCTGTCCGACTTCCAAAACCTCACTGGGATGATTGATATGTTCCCAAGAAAGCTCGGAAAGGTGAACCAGGCCATCGGCACCATTGATATTGACGAATGCGCCAAAATCTGCGAGGCTGGTCACACGGCCTGTGCGGATTTCGCCTTCTTCCAGCTCGTCAATCACACGTTCCTTGATGGATTCGCGGGTTTCGCTGCTGGCTGCCCGTTCGGAAAGGATCAGGCGGCGGCGGTCTCGATCGACTTCGATCACACAGACATCAATGGTTTCACCAACCATTTCGCTGTAGCGTTCCTCGGGAGAGTTCCCGGTGATGGTCAGTCGGCGCCCCAGGCCAATTTGAGAAGCGGGAACAAAGCCGCGAATGGTGCCCAAGGGAACCAGAAGGCCGCCCTTGTTGTACCCTTCGATCTTGGAGGGGAATGAATCTTCCGATTCCATGAGCTCTTCGGCTTTTTGCCAGTTCTCTTCTTCCAGGGCTCGGTTAAAAGAAAGGATCAGGTTGCCATTTGAATCTTCTGGCGTAACAACGTAAACGGTAATCTCTTCGCCTTCTTCCAAGGCTTTGCGAGTTGCTTCATCAATTGAATCGAATTCTTTACCAGCAATGATTCCTTCTGATTTTGCACCAACACTGACGAGGATCTGTCCGTTGTTAATACTGGCGATGGTTCCTTTGCGGATTTCGCCACGCTTCGGAAAGTCGATTGTGAGACCTTCCGCTTCCAGTAAGGCTTCCATTTTATTGGTTGGCTGTTCCTGGCTCTCTTCTTCCCCCTGGGTTTTCATAACATCATCTTGGTTCATAAAATACATAACTCCACAGTTGAATTTTCAAACTGATTATAAGGGTTAAACATCAAGTTGGCAATACTAAATTCTCCCAGGATTGCCAAAAATAACCCTGGTAACCAATTTCATTAATTTTACCGTAGGCTGGGGGGTTGTCAAACGCAATTATGCAGCGATTCAGCCCTGATTGTCGCTTTCCGGGATTATTTCACGGACCTGGGTGCGCGGGTCCGGCGGGCCGATGATGCCTTTTTCTTCCATCTTGTCGATCATCCGCGCCGATCGGGTGTAGCCGATCCGCATTTTACGCTGGAGCATGGAAATCGAGGCCTGACCTTCCTGGCGAACGATTTCCACAGCTTCATGGAATTTGGGGTCAAGGTCGTTCTCCTCTTCCATTTCCTCCCAAAGCGGCGTCTGTTTGAGTACCACGCCCGGGTGGCTGGCTGAGAAGGCGGCGGATTGCTCGGGGCGTTCAGGGGCATCCTGGCTGACGCTGAAACCCCGCCAGTAAGATGCCAGACGGTTGATCTCCGAATCCGAGATGTACGAGCTTTGGATGCGCACCGGAGCGGGGGCATCCGGCGCCTGGAAGAGCATATCACCCCGTCCCAAAAGGCGCTCAGCGCCGGGCTGGTCGAGGATCACGCGGCTATCCACCGAGGAGGCAACTGCAAAGGCGATTCGAGCGGGGAAGTTGGCTTTGATCAAACCGGTGATAATATCGGTTGAGGGGCGCTGGGTGGCAATAATCAGATGGATGCCGGTGGCGCGGGCCAATTGGGCCAGGCGGGTGATGGCGCGTTCCGTCTCATCAGGTGCCAGCATCATCAAATCAGCTAACTCGTCTATCACGATCAGCAGATAGGGGAGTTTCTTTTCGCCGGCCGATTCGCACATCGCGTTGAAATCGGCAATGTTGCGGGAGCCGGTTTCGGAGAACTTGCGATAGCGGTTATCCATCTCTCGCATCATCCATTGCAGTGCGCCAACCACGTGCTCTGCGTCCACAATCACGGGGGAAAGCAGGTGCGGGATGCCGTTATAGCCGGTCAGCTCGACCCGCTTCGGGTCCACCAGGATCAGCCGGAGTTGGTCGGGAGTCATATTAAGCAGGAAGCAGGCCAGGATATCGTTGATGCACACGGACTTACCGGCGCCGGTGGTCCCGGCGATCAACAGGTGGGGCATTGCCGTGAGATCTGCGGCGACCGGGTTACCGGAAACATCCTTGCCCAGGGCAATTTTAAAGGGTGATTTCAGGTTTTGATAAGCGGTGCTTTGGATGATGTCCTTCAGCGAGACCAGGGCAATTTGCCGGTTGGGCACCTCGATGCCGATGTAACCTTTTCCGGGCACCGGGGCCTGGATGCGGATCCGTGAGGCGGCCAGGGCCAGCGCGAGGTCATCCGCCAGGGCAGTGATCTTGGAAACGCGCACGCGGGTGCGCCCGTTACGGTTCTCAACAAAGTCGGGTTCGACGCCGAATAACGTAATGGTGGGGCCGCGTTTGATATCCACAACATGGGCCGGCGCGCCAAACGACCGGAGGGTCTCTTCGATCACGCGTGCCCGCTGTCGGTCATTCTCGCCGTCGTCTTCCGCCGCAATTCCGGGGTCGAGGATCTCGTTGATGTCGGGGAGTACCCAGACCGGCTGAGTCGGCGTGGTGACATTATTAATGTAGGGGCTGGCGGCGACACTCTCACTGCCGGTTGGCCGCGGCGAGACAGTTTCAGGACGGGCGGCTGTGGTTGGGGGAGTTTCCCGGACTGCTTGGGGGGGTGTGGCAGCAGGAGGCGCAGTTTTCTTTGGCTGCTGTTTTTCCAGCTGCTGTTTGACAAATGCGGATAATTTGTCAAAAAACTTGTTGAGAAAATCTCCAATGGCCTTCATCAGGTTCGCCATCGAAAGGTCCAGCATCAGGATCAGGCTGATCAGCAGCCAGGCGATCAGCGCGATCACCGCGCCTGGTTTACCCAGGGTGCGGACAAAGGTGATTTTGAAGAACGCGCCCAGGTAACCGCCGCCTGTTCCGGCGGCAGCTTCAGGGAAGCCGCCATCAATGAAAAGGTGGAACCAGGCCGCGAGGTTGACGAAAACCAATAGGAAGCCAACGATCCGTTCGGCGGAAAGTTGGGGAAGTTTATCCATGTTGCGGAGCAGCATCCAGCCGCCCACCAGGATCAGGGCGAGGGGCAATAAATAGACATCCCAGCCCATCGCGATGCTCAGATTGGTGACCCACCAGCCGGTGACACTGCCCGTCGTGCTGGTGATCAGGCTGACGATGGTCAGCAGGCCGATAACCAGCAGGACGATGCCAAAAATATCAATCCGTCGTTGGGGTGAAATCCCGGCGAGAATGGGTTCTCGCTTGATCTGCCTGGAGGTGGTTTTTGTCCGTTTACTCGATTGTGATTTCTTCGTGGTTCGGCGCGCCATGAGTTGCTCCTGAAGGTGGGTGGCTGAATCCTTCTGAAATGGATTATAGCATAGCAGCCCCTCCACTTTCAGTCCCTGGGGCATACCGGGCAGCAGGGAGGGAAGGTTGTCTTCCGGAGTGATAAAAACGCAAGAAATTATGTGAAATTTGACCATCCATACCATCTTGCCTGCCGTTTTAAAGTCTGTTATAATACGTTCGCTACCCAGATTTTGTTAAACTGACCGCGGAATTCACCCAATACCATGTCTCGGTCGGTGCGAGAGTTTGTTTCCCTAATGTCCTTTTCAAATAATGGCGAGGTTTGCCAAAAAGACAATAGCGTACTTTGGGCAGCACGCGGCATGTTCCTTTATTAATGTATTGGATTCCCGCGTCCATCCGCACATGGCAATCATTCTTTATGAATTAACTACTTGGCCGCTAGGGGTCAATTCCGTCCGTTACGCACTTTGGAGTTATCACAAGAAGAGAATAATAAGGTTATGGATATTTTAGGTTTAGAAAAGAAAACGTTATCTGAATTAAGGTCGATCGCAAAGGAACTGGGGATCGTCCGGCCGATGCGCAGCAAGAAGGAAGGCCTGATCCTGGAACTCGCCAGAGCGATAGGCGAATCGGAAGGGCTTGAAATTCGAGGCGGTGTTCTGGAGATCATGAACGAGGGTATCGGTTTCCTCCGCCAGAATTACCGGATCGGGTCGGAGGATGTCTATGTCTCCCAGGCCCAACTCCGCCGCTATGAATTGCGCTCCGGTGATATGGTGATTGGGCATGTGCGCCCCCCGCGGGAATCTGAGCGGCATTATGGCCTGTTGAAAGTGGAATATATCAATGGCCTCAGCCCGGACGAAGCCCGCAAACGACCCCGTTTTGAAAAACTTACCCCTATTTTCCCAGATCAACGTTTTGACCTTGAATACGACCCCCAGGTCCTTTCGACCCGGATCATCAATTTGATTGCACCGATCGGCCGCGGCCAACGCGGTATGATCGTTTCTCCCCCCAAAGCCGGCAAGACCACAATTTTAAAGGAAATCGCTAATGCTATTTCCGTCAACCATCCCGATGTGCGCCAGATCATGTCCCTGATCGGCGAGCGACCGGAAGAGGTGACGGATATGGATCGCTCCGTTGATGCGGAAGTCGTCGCTTCCACATTTGATGAGCCGGTCACCGCCCATGTGCGCATGGCGGAGATCGCTTTGGACCGGGCGAAGCGTCTTGTCGAATCGGGTCACGATGTGGTAATCTTGATGGACTCATTAACAAGGTTGGCTCGGGCTTATAACCTGGTGGTCAATCCCTCCGGACGAACGCTTTCCGGTGGTTTGGACCCCTCAGCCCTCTACCCGCCGAAACGCTTCTTCGGTGCAGCTCGGAATCTGGAAGAAGGTGGCTCCCTTTCGATCATCGCAACGTCGCTGATCGATACCGGTTCCCGCCTGGACGATGTCGTCTACGAGGAATTTAAGGGCACCGGCAACATGGAATTGCACCTCTCCCGCCGCCTGCAGGAGCGTCGGACCTTCCCGGCCATTGACATTGAACGTTCGTCAACTCGCCGTGAAGACCTGCTCCTTGGCCCTGATATCCTGAAACGTGCCTGGCTGATGCGCCGGATGTATCTGCAGATGATCAGCGCACCACCTCAGGGCGCCGGCATGGATATCGCCGTTGCAACCGAAGCGGTTGTCCAGCAAGTCGCACGGGCAAAGACCAACCTTGAATTTCTGGAGACTTTGAACGGAGAAGTCTAAAACGAAATTTCGAGGTGAAAACTTTGGAAAATTCATCGCAAGAACAACAACCTGAAAAGAAATCTCGGGGTAAACAATTTTGGATCTCCTGGGCTGCGACCATTGTACTCGTCGCCGTCCTGGTATCTGTTTTGTATTGGCAGCCGATCCTGGCCCGGCAATTGGACGATCAACAAGCCCCAGGTATGGAGATCGGTCCCGCCGCGGATGTCTCCGCCGATGCCTTGGCGAGCATGCCCTATTTTGAGGTTGAGGAATCCGATACCTACCTTCTGCGCCGGACGGATACTCAAACCATTGCGCCCACCCGTCCCCGCAGTGAGCCGGTGGAATATACGGTGGAATCAGGAGATGCGATCTTCAGCATTGCCTCCAAATACAACATCACACCGGAATCCCTGCTCTGGTCCAATTATGACGTCCTGAAAGACGACCCTCACTCCATCCGGGTGGATCAGGTACTGATCATTCCGCCGACCGATGGCATTCTCTATGAATGGGAAGAAGGGGATACGATCGAATCGGTGGCAGCGTCATTTGAAGCGAATGTGGATGATATCCTCAACTGGTCCGGCAACAATCTGGACCTGACGGATCCTCAAATTGAAGTCGGGGACCTGGTGATGATTCCGGGCGGTGAACGTGAATTCCAGCAGTGGGTTGTCCCAACCTATTCCGTTGGTGGTGATGGTGTGCTTTCGAACCTTCCGTCCAACTGTACGCTCACAGATAACAGCTACTATTATTACGGTACCGGCTTCTTCATCTGGCCCGCCGCCAACCATTACCTCTCGGGTAACGATTACTGGTCCGGCCACCTGGCGATTGATATCGCCGCCGGGACAGGGATGCCGATTTATGCGGCAGACTCCGGCATTGTGACCTATGCAGGCTGGAACAGCAACGGGTACGGTAACGTGGTCATGATCGACCACCTGAATGGCTATTCCACGCTTTATGCCCACTTGAGCGTCATCAATGTCTCCTGCGGCTCCGGTGTCTATCAGGGTCAGATGATCGGGAATGCCGGTTCCACCGGTAACTCCACCGGCCCTCACTTGCACTTTGAGGTGCGGTATCTGGGCGGCTTCCTCAACCCGTGGACCGTTCTGCCCTGATCGATCTATGATATAATCGCAAATCGAGAATGCTCCAGTGGCTCAAATGGATAGAGCAAGGCACTCCTAACGCCTAGGTTGGGGGTTCGAGTCCCTCCTGGAGCATCCTGTTTAAATCAAAAAGCGCCCGATTATCGGGCGCTTTTGCTATTAATTATTCAGGGTATCGGATTACCAATCCAGATCCTCGTCATCATCAAAATCCATGTCGAAGTCTTCGGAATCGTCCTCGTCATCCTCGGGATCTCGGCGGACCCAGAGCACCAGCAAGTCGCCATCGGCGGAATCAACCGCCTGGGCGGCAACAATTGGGACTTCACGGGTCAGGCCGATGGGATCGCGATATTCGAGGAACATCGTTGTCTTATTGGCCCAGGCTTTGTGGCAGCGTTCCAACAGAGCATCCCCATTAAAGGTGCGCAAAGTGGTTCGGGCGGTGTCATAAAGGTAAGGGCCTTCGCTCAGGCCAGCCGTCCAGCCATTCATGCCCATGATGATGTCGGTTTCGACGGAGTCAAAATTCGGCGTAGGGCCTTCAATGATCGTGATTTTATTATCCATTCTTCTCATCCTCGAAGTGGATATTACCACATTAAGGTGTGTCAGGCTAGATGTTTTAGAATGGCTTTTGACTCCCGAACGATCCATTTAATTTCTAGGGTTTAGTGACGTTATAGAACCAATCATAGGCATAAAATCCGCCAATGGTGGATTCCAACCGGATCGAGATCATGCTTTCACCGGCCAGTTCCGCGGGAATATCGAAGGTCTTTGAGAAAGCGCCGCCTTCGGCGGAGGTGATGGTGGTTACGACGATCCCATTCACGCCCTGCGTCCACATTTTGCCCATGCGGACCGTCCAGGTGAAGCCGGCGGGGAAGTTGTTGGTGAGGATCGTCACCTTGCTGTCCTTCACCACGGCGGTGATGGAGATGGTCGGGATGCCGGTATAGCCGGGAAGGGTCGTTGTCGGGGTGGTGCCGGTGGCGGGGGTGGGCGAGGGGGTGGGGGCTGCGGCTGAGTTGTTATAGAACCAATCGTAGGAATAGAAGTAGTTATCCGCCGTTTGCAGCCGGATGGCGATCTGGTAATCTCCCTGGAGCGCTGCGGGGATGTCAAAAGTCTTTTCGAAACTACCGCCTTCACCCGAGTTGAACGTGGTCACCACTATGCCGCCCACACCGCGGGTGCCAATCTTGCCCATCAGGACCGTGAATTCCTTATTGGCGGGGTAGTTGTTGGTCTTGATGGTGACATCCTCACCCTCGTTCACTTCCAGAATGGAAATGGTGGGGATGCCGGTGTAATAAGTTGTGGTGGTGACTCCGCCCATGCCGCCGCTGGCGCCGACAATGTTCTGGAACCAGGTGTAGAGCACCAGGCTGCTGTCCTTGGATTGGAATCGGATGGCGATCTGATAGTCATCCGCCAGGCTGGCCGGGATGTCAAAGGTCTCGGTGACTTCACCGGTCGACCCGGAATTAACCGTCCCGACTTCAATGCCGCTGACGCCCTGAGTGCCGTAAACGCCCATCAGGACGGCAAAATCCTCGTCAACAGGCAGGTTGGTTCCTTTGACGGTCACGCTATCCCCGGAGACGACTGAGCTGGCTGTGATCGCTGCCCCAAGGGCAACATCTTCCAATTCGACGCCGCCGGTGTGTGAACCATAATCTTTGTTATAGAACCAGTCATAAGCGTAATAGCCACCGGTGGCGGATTGCAGCCGGATGGCGATCAGCGATTCAGTGTAGAGCGCTGGGGGGATCGGGAAGGTCAGTTTGAGGCTGCCACCAGCGCCGGAATTGATCGTTCCGATCAGGATCCCATCCACGCCTTTAGTGCCGAATAAGCCCATGCGGACCTCGAAATTCAGATTCGCCGGGAAGTTATAGGTCACAATGGTGACCTTGTCATTGGCCGTGACACCCTGAATAGAGGTGGTCGGAATGGTCAGCGCCTGGGCGGGTCCGTTGACGACCAGCAGGAGGGCGACCATTGCGAGAATTGAGATAACCGTAAGTTTTTTCATTTCTTCATCCTTTTAATAGATGTTGCTTCTATTTTATGATTTCCAGGATTTCCTGGGTGAGAGTTTGAAATTGTTTGGCAGCCCTTGAACTGGGCGCATAAATCGAAATTGGGATCCCGGCGAGCTGGCTTTCCGGCAGTTTGATGTCGCTGCCGATGGCGGTCTTCAACAGCAGGGGGCGGTTGTGTTCCTCAATTTGGGCATAGACCCTTTTGTGAAGCTTGGCCCTGTGGTCCAGATGGGAGATCAGCAGGCGGTAGGTCAGCTTGGGGTTGAAACGTTCCTGGCTGTGTTTGATTATCTGGTGCATGTTTTCAAGGGTCTGCAACGAGAAGTATTCACAAATTACCGGTAATATCGCCAGGTTAGCGCAAGCCAGGGCATTTACCGAGAGCAGGGTCAGCCCGGGGGGACAATCGAGGATGATGATGTCATAATCCGGGATGCCGTCACCTGCCAGGATATGCTGTAAATGCTGTTCATTGTTCTTTTTTTGCTGCAAGTCCTTGGTCAGATCGGTCAATGACGTCTGAGCGGGGATCAGGTTCAATCCCTTGATCATGGTGGGCTTGATCAGGCTGGTGGGTGGATAGGTGCCCTCGAATAGATCCGTTGTGGACCGCTTCACCCGGTTCAGGTTGATCCCAAAGGAGGCCGTCAGGTTGCCCGAAGGCGCCAGATCAAGCAGCAGGACATTCTTGCCGGAAAGCGCCAACCCGGCCCCCAGGCAAGCGGCCGCAGTGGTCTTGCCAACCCCGCCTTTTTGTTGGCAGAGGGCGATGATATAAGGCGACTGGGTTGGTTTTTCTGCATTTCCCGGGACCATCCGGATACTCCCTTATAGAGCTTGAATATTAAGATTATACAGGAATCCACTCTCTTCTTCAATGTAACCGCCATTCTTTGAATTTGATAATGGTTATGCCTGTATCGTTTAAATGAAAAAGCCGCCTCATTTTTGAGGCGGCTGGCATGGTTTTGGATGTTTATTTGGCGTTGACTTTGATCGTCCGGGGTTTGGCTTCTTCGGCCTTGGGGATGACCAGGGTCAGGACGCCGTTTTCGAGGCTGGCTTCAACGTTAGCGGCATTCAACGGTACAGGCAAAGTTATCACCCGATGGAATTTTCCGCCAGGAATCTCAGCCAGCAGATAGTTGGCGCCTTCTTCGCGTTCGGTTTTGAGTTCACCGGAGAGAGTAACGATCTCATCGACAATTTGAATGTCAAGGTCGTCCGCACTCACACCCGGCAAGAGCGCTTTGATCGTGAAAGCGTCGTTATCGGCCACAACATCAAGGGGGAAGGTCAATTCGGTGGTGTAGTTCTCGTCCCAATCCCGCATGATTTCATCCAACATATGACGCCGGTGGGCACGGCGAGCAGGTGTAACATATAAGGTCATTTTGTCCTCCATTAGGTTTTTGGTTTTCCAATCATCTTGATAATATGGCG
>CAYUSC010000028.1:0-2148 GCA_964447265.1 uncultured Candidatus Brevefilum sp. | reverse complement strand
CGCCAGATTTGGACCTACTACACCCACCTGGCTGATGCCAATGGCAATTCGTTGATTGACGGAGCTTTCCCGGCGGGAACCGCCGAGGTCTTTGTGCCGGCCGGGACCTTGCTGGGCTATCAGGGAAATTACTCCGGAACCGCTGGCAACCCCACCGGGGTCCACCTTCATTTTTCTATTGTGCTCGATGATGGCGAGGGGCGTTTCCTGAATGAACTGGAAATCAGTAATACACTTGACCCCTCACCCTATTTCAACCTGGCATTGAACGAAAAAGACAATCCGGGGGATATCCCGGGCTGTTTAGCGCCCTGAGGCGGCATTGAAAGCGGTTTAATCGTATAATTAACCCAGTTTGGGCGGACGATTTGGTGCGAGAATGGAGGTTCTGATGGATGCAATTTCCAACCATACCTATCTTGAAACTGAATATCCTGGCGTTATTCTGGGCGCAATTCAATCGAAACGGGGGCTGTTCTTGATTGATGCGCCGTTTCGAACCGAAGATCAACGCGCCTGGCACCAGCAATTGGCTCAATTGGATGCCGGTCATGACCGTCTTCTGATCATGCTGGATTCGCATATCGACCGCACCTTAGGAGTCCGCGCAATGGAAGCTGAGGTGGTCGGCCAGGAAAATGCCGTCCCGATCCTCCGCAGCCGCCCGGCCGCTTTTCGCTCTCAGGATTTGGATCTGGGATCGGATTGGGAACCTTTCAGTTTGCCGACCAATTTCCGCTGGGCGATTCCCGAATTCACCTATTCGGATTCACTGGAAATCTATTGGGATGATTTCCCGGTCACCCTGGAGCATCATCCCGGATCGCATCTCGGCGGCACCTGGGTGAAGGTGGCGGATGATTCGGTCGTGTTCATTGGGGATACCGTGGTCACGAACCAGCCGCCTTTCCTGGGCTATGGCGATTTGGAAGCCTGGCTGGCAGATCTGGAACTGCTGCTGTCCAATGCCTATAAAGGGTATAAAATTGTCACCAGCCGCAGCGCAGTGGTCCGCGCCCGGTCGATTGAAAAAATGCGGAATTTTCTTGAAAAAACCCGAAATAAAATTGAGGCCTTCGCAGCTCACCCTGGCGAAACCGAAGACCTTCTCAAAGAAGTCCCGAGCCTGTTAAGGGGCTTGAACTTCAATAAGAGCCTCACCCAGCGTTACCACAACCGCCTGGCCTGGGGCCTGGAGCAGTATTACAAAAGGCATTACCTTCACATCGAAGAAGAACAAAAAGGAGAGAATTAATGCTGGCTAATGATTGTGTTCCCCTGGTGGAAGTGACCCGGGGTGAGATCGTCGAATCGATCCACTTCGGGGCTTTTATTGTGGTGGATTCACACGGGAAAATCCTTGCCTCGGCGGGTAACCCGGATTTGATGACCTATCCGCGCAGTTCGATGAAGCCCTTTCAGGCGTTGCCTTTCATTGAGCGGGGCGGGGCCGAGAAATTTGGACTGACGGAGCAGGAAGTATCGATCATGTGCGCTTCCCATTCCGGCACGGACCTGCACAAGTCGGTGTTGGAGGGGATGCACGCCAAGATCGGCATCTCCGAGTCGGACCTGGCCTGCGGGGTGCATTGGCCATCAGACGCGGCCACCCGGGACGCGCTGAAAGTTGCGGGGCTGGAGCCCACACCGTTCCGGCATAATTGTTCAGGGAAACACACCGGCATGTTGGCGCATGCCGTACTGCGCGGCGTGGATAAGGAGGATTACCTCAATCCTGACCATCCGGTTCAGGTGACCATCCGGGAGACGCTGGCGGAAATGGTGGAAATGAACCCGGCTGAGATGCCCCTGGGCCGGGATGGCTGCTCCGCACCGGTCTACGGCATCCCGTTAATCCAGATGGCCCGGGGTGTGGCAAAGATGGCCGATCCCTTCCAGTTGGAAGCGAAACGGGCGGAAGCCTGCCGCAAGATCACCCATGCCATGATGAACCATCCGGTGATGGTGGCCGGACCGGGAAAATTCGACACGGACCTGATGACGGCCACCAAAGGGAAGGTCTTTTGCAAGGGCGGGGCGGAAGGCTACCAGATCATCGGTGTGATGCCGGGCGTGCTGGGCGAGGATTCGCCTGGGCTCGGCATTGCGATCAAGATCTCCGATGGCGATGATGGCGGCCGGGCGCGC
>CAYUSC010000027.1:8137-26605 GCA_964447265.1 uncultured Candidatus Brevefilum sp. | reverse complement strand
CGGCGGAAGTCAAGCGGGAATACGGCGACCGGATCAGCTTCCTGGGCGGGGTGGATATCTCCCATGCCATGCCAGGGACGCTGGATGACGTGCGCGCCGATGTGGACAGGTGCCTGCGGGACCTGGCCCCCGGCGGCGGCTATATCCTGGCGCCCTGCAACCACCTGCAGGCCGACGTGCCGGCCGAGAACGTGGTGGAACTTTTTCGCTATGCCCGGGAAAATGGAACCTTTCAATAAAACCAAAGACCGCCGCGAGGGTTCGCGGCGGTCAGAATGGCTCTCCTTCTGAGAAAGCCAATTACCCCTGTTTGGGCAGGGGGTAATGCGAGGAGTCAGTCGAATGTCACAGAATGCTGGACTTTCGACTAGATGATATTAAGTTGGATCATCAGGAAGCGGATGATCACCAAAACGACAAAAACGATCCCCATCCCAGCGACAATTGCGCCAATGGAAGGAAAACCTTTCCTGTTTTCGATGATTCCAGCGATTGGAAGACCAATCATGCCGCAGATCAGAGCGATGAGGCCCCAGCTTGTGAAATTGAACATAGCGACCCCTTTCCAGAATTAGGAAGATGAATTCAGCGCGTTAGAAAGGACGTATTACGCCTACATTAATTTTAGATTAATTAGATTATAGCATATGCAAAGATTTAATTAAGCCCCCAAAGTATTACAATTTAATTACGTTTAATAATCTATTAGTAAATTTGTGATTTCGACCAAAAATAACGCACTTTTTCCTGAAACGAACCTAAGAGAGTCTTTCCCCCGCCCTCAAGATCGCCCCCACCAGCACAATCTCATCGCCCAGCTCGCACGGGCTGATCTCGTAATGCCCCACATTGGAGACAAACTCAAACTCATGCACAGCTTCGCGGATCGGGCCGATCAGCACTTCGCCCAGCTTGGCCACCCCGCCGCCGATCGCGATCCGCTCCACCCCCGTCAGGCAGAGCACGTTGGAAAGCGCGCACCCAAAACTGCGGGCGATCCGGTCAATCTCCGCGCTGGCGAATTCGTCCCCAGCCTGAGCGGCCTCGCCCAGGTCCCGCGTGGTGACGGCTGCGGGGTTCGTTCCAAATTTGTGATAAAGACTTGATTCCGCGGGGATATAACCGGGGGTCCGCAGGCGGCCCTCAATTGCCCAACCCGAGCAAAGGTTCTCGACCTTCTCCACCGCGCCGGGAATCTGTGAGGTCCAATCGGCCACATAGGTATGGCCCATCTCGCCTGCGCCGTAACCCTGCCCGTCAAAAAGCTCGCCGTTGAACACGAACCCACCGCCCACCCCGCTGCCGATGTTGGTATAGAAGAAGTGCTGGCTGCCGCGGCCAAATCCCCGCTTGTATTCACCCCAGGCCGCCGCGTTCGAATCGTTATCGACCGTGGCGGGCAGTTCGAAGGTCTCTTCGAACCACACCCGGATCGGGAAGTCCTGCCAGCCCCCAATCTGGATCGAGCGCATCACCCGGCCTGTTTTGGAATCCATTGGACCGCCAAAACCGCAGCCGATGGCGGCCACCCGGCCAAATTGCGGGGCTTTCCCGCGGATGAAAGCCGGGATCTCCCGCTTCAACCAGGCGCGAATCCCCTCACCTCCCTGGTCTTTCTCCACGCGTCCCTGGTGCGTGACCAGAATCTCGCCGGAAGGCGTCCCCAGCGCCAACTGCAGTTTGGTCCCGCCGATTTCCACACCCAGGATGAGGTCTGCCATTTTTCGCTCCATTCGTCCGATCGTCGATCAAATGTACGCCTATATCCTCCTAATTATAACAAATTCCCCGCAATATCCGCATCTTTTCACCTCAAACTGGCCTGTTTAGCCCTTGACAGGACCAAAAAGAATCTCTATGATTGTATTTGTACGTACATTTCGGAAGAAAATCACCTCACCAACCGAGAGAAGCTTTTTTGGACACACCTTTAAGCTCTTCCACAGACCTCGATATTCGTCCCGTTGACGAAAACAGCCCAATCCCCCTCTACCAACAGGTGCGGATTGATCTTTTAAATATGCTCCAATCCGAACAGCTCAAGCCCGGCCAGATGCTGCCCACCGAGAAGGAGCTGGCGGAAGCCTATAACGTCAGCCGGCAGACCATCCGCCAGGCAATTGGCGATTTGGCCTCCTCCAACCTTTTGGAGCGCACCCCCGGCCGCGGCACCACCGTGCTCTCCGGCCGCAACCGGCTCAAATTCTTCCTGGACAAATCCTTCGCCCAACAGATCGTTGAAATGGGCCTCGAACCGCATTCCGAAGTCCTGCGCCAAAAGGAAACCGTCATTGACAATGCCTCCCCGCAGAGCCTCCGGCATAAACGCGGCAGCGCTGCGCTGGAATTGATCCGGGTCCGCTTTGGCAATGACACCCCAATCGGCATGCAGTACACCACGATCATCACCGATCTCTGCCCCGATCTCGGATCGCATGATTTCAAAGATGCCTCACTGTACAACCTGATCCTGACCAAATACAAGCTCCCCATCGCCCGAATTGACCAGACCATCGGCGCCGTCATCGCCGATGAATGGCACAAGAACCTCCTGAAAGTCTCCCGGGAGATTCCCCTGCTGTTGGTCAACACCACAGCTTACCTCGAAAATGGCGAGCCGCTCGAAGCATCAACCAGTTATTACCGGGCTGACAAATATGAATTCAGCGTCAGCCAAAACTATTGGTGAAAGGCGGACAACAATGAAACTCGGCGTTTATTCCGTGCTCCTGGCGGATCTGAGTTTTGAAGATGCGTTGAAATATCTGACGGACCGGGGGATCCATACCGTTGAAGTCGGCTGTGGGGGTTATTCCGGCACGGCGCATGCCGACCCGGACCTCCTGCTGGCGGACGATCAGGCCCTGCGCGGCTTCAAAACCCTTCTGGAAAAATATCAGGTGAACCTCAGCGCGTTGAACTGCTCCGGCAACCCCGTGGACCCGCAGCCCGAAAAAGCCCGGGCATTTCATGAAGCCTGGAAGAAGGGCGTTCTGTTGGCGGAAGCTTTGGGTGTGGAAACCGTGATCACATTCTCCGGCTGCCCAGGCGGTTCGCCCGAAGCAATCTTCCCCAACTGGGTCACCTGTTTCTGGCCGCCCGAAGTCTGGCATACCATCCTTGACTACCAATGGAACCAGGTGCTGATCCCTTACTGGCGGGAGACGCTGCCCTTTGCCGAATCCCGCGGGATTCGGGTCGCATTGGAACCGATTGCCGGTTTCTGCGTCTACAACCCCGAAACCTTCTGGCATCTGCATGATGCCGTGGGCAGCGACTATCTGGGCGTGAACCTCGACCTCAGTCACCTTATGTGGCAGGGCGCAGACCCCGAAGCCGTGATCCGGGCATTCAACAAAGCGATCTTCCATTTCCACGCCAAAGACACCCGCATTGACGCAGCCAACACCGCCCGCAACGGCGTGCTGGATCCCAAACATTTCAAATACGGCCTGACCCGCTCCTGGAACCACCACACGGTAGGTTACGGCCATGACGCGCTCACCTGGAAAGACATCATCCGCAACCTGCGGCTGGTGGGCTATGACGGCTCGATCAGCATTGAACATGAAGACCCTCTCGCCTCCCGCGATGAAGGGCTGCAGCACGCGATTGACTTCCTGCGCCCCATCGTCCTGACTGAGGACCCACCCGAATTGTGGTGGATCAGCGATTAAATCTGAAGGAGAAGTTATGACTCTTAAAATTGGTATTATCGGCGCTGGCACAGTGGTTCGGGTGCGGCATCTTCCGGAAACACAGAGCTGTCCCGATGCGGAAGTCGGCGCGATCTGTGATGTGGTTGAGGCCCGGGCTAAGGAAATGGGCGAACAATACCACTGCAAAGCCTATACCGATTACCGCGATCTGGTTCAGGACCCCGATCTGGACGCCGTGATCGTGGCGGCGACCAACACCACCCATGCCGAAATGAGCATCGCGGCCTTCAAAGCCGGCAAGCATGTCATGTGTGAAAAGCCGATGGCAACCACCCTGGAAGATGCCCGCGCGATGATCGCTGCGGCCCGCGAATCAGGCAAGCAATTAATGATCGCCCACAACCAGCGACTGGAACCCGCCAACGTCAAAGCCCGCGAGATTCTCCAGTCCGGCCGGCTGGGTAAGGTGCTGACCTTCACCTCCGTCTTCGGACACCCCGGCTCGGAGGATTGGGCTATCGACGGCGCCAAGACCTGGTTCTACAAGAAATCCATCACCGGTTTGGGTGTCCTCGGCGACCTGGCCATTCACAAGCTCGATCTGGTGCGCTGGCTGCTAGACGATAACTACACCGAAGCGATCGGCTTCATGGATACCCTCAGTAAGACCTATCCCAATGGTGAGTTGATCGATGTGGAAGACAACGCCCTCTGCCTGCTGCGCACCGAGAAAGGTGCAATGGGCACGATGATTGCCTCCTGGTCTTATAAAAAAGAAGATAACAGCACCATGATCTACTGCCAGAACGGTGTGATCGAGCTCTATCGCAACCCGGAATTCCCGCTGGTGGTGCATCACAACTGGCAAGAAGCCGAATATTACAAGGTCGGCAAGAAATCCACCAACGTGGAACAGGTTAAATCCGGGATCGTAGACGCCTTCGTCGAAGCCATCGTCCACAACCATCCCGTTCCAATCCCCGGCGAGGAGGGCTATAAGGCTCTGGCAGCCGTGATCGCCTGTCAGCAAGCCTCCGACTCCGGGTCAGTCACCAAAGTCAACCCTGGAGCATAGAAAAATGGATATCGTACAGGAAATCATGAAAATGGTCGACCACTCCCTGCTGGGACCGGGGCTGACCGATGAACAATTGAAAGAGGGCTGTGCTGTCGCCGCCCAATATCACACCGCCTCGGTCTGCGTCAAGCCCTACCATGTCCGCCAGGCCGCGGAATATCTGAAGGGGACGGATGTGGCCATCGGCGCGGTGATTGGGTTCCCCCATGGCAATTCGACCACAGCGATCAAAGTGGCGGAGACCAAACAGGTCCTCGCTGATGGCGCGGTGGAAGTGGATATGGTCGTTAATATTGGCAAAGTGCTCAGTGAGGATTGGGATTACGTTGCGCAGGAGATTAAAACCCTGGCCGACCTCACCCACCTGAACGGCGCGATCCTCAAAGTGATTTTCGAGAATGACCTGCTGCCGGAAGACCGGTTCAAGATCAAACTTTGTGAGATCTGCAGCGAGGTCGGTGCGGATTTTGTCAAAACATCAACGGGCTATAACTACGTCAAAGGCCCCGATGGCAAATACAGTTACCAGGGCGCAACCCTGCACGACCTGCAATTAATGCGCGATCATTCCGCCCCGGAAGTGCAGGTCAAGGCGGCGGGCAAGTCCGGCGATCTGGAAACGGTGATAAAGATTCGCGAGATCGGCGTCACCCGAACGGGAACCGCGCAAACGGCTCAATTATTTGATGATGCAGTGGCGAAATTCAGGCCCTAATTGGGTCTTTACCAGGACCAGCAGTTGCAGGTATACTGGATTGATAAAACACCGTTTATCAAATATTAACATTTATTAACATTAAAATGACTTGCTGGCTATAATATGGGCTGGCAGATAAATAAAGTACTAAGACATTTAATTTTGCCTAAGGAGGTGAACTGCTGACCTTAAAATCCGAATTAACCCATCAACACCTTAACCCTATTTACCAAATTTAAGGAGAAAAGAAATGAAGAAATTTCAGAAGCTGTTTGCCCTTCTCGCTATCGTTGTGATGGTTGGCGGCATGTTGGCTGCCTGCCAAACACAAGAAGAAGAAGTCGGCACCCCCTTCACGATCGGTATTTCCAATTCCTTCATCACCAGCGAATATCGCACCCAGATGATCGATGAGCTCATCGCGACCAATGCTGAATATATGGAGCAGGGCCTGACCAATGAACTGGTGATTGAAAGCTACAACACCGACGTTGCTGGCCAGATTGAACAGATCGAGAACCTGATGAACCAGGGCGTGGATGCCATTCTGGTGAATCCCGGTGATGCTGTTGGTTTGAACTCCATTCTTGAGGAAGCCGTCCAGGCTGGTATCTTGGTCTTCTCCATTGACCAGGAAATTGAGGCCGAAGGCGTGATCAACGTTGGTCATGACCAGTATGAATGGGCCAAGATCAGCGCTGACTGGTTTGCCGAGCAACTGCAGGAAGGCGATGTTGTCCTCATTGAAGGTTTCATCGGCCATCCCGCCAATGACCTCCGCATGTCCGCTGTTTACGATGCTTTCGAAGCCTATCCTGGCATCAACGTTCTGGCCAGCGAATCTGGCTCCTGGGACGAGGCCACCGGCCAGCAGGTTATGTCCAACTTCCTGGCTGCCTATCCTAACCTGAACGGTTACTGGACTCAGGATGGTATGGCAATCGGCGCTCTCGAAGCCGTGATTGCTGCCAATCCCGAAGTTGTTCCGTTAGGCGTTGGTGAAGCTCGCGTGAAATTCCTCAAACTCTGGAAAGAAATGCTCGATGCCAATCCTGATTTCCAGACCATCGCTGTGGCGAATGCCCCCGGCGTGAACTCGACCGCACTGCGGATCGCTGTTGCCATGCTCCAGGGCGCCAAACTGGATGAGAGCAAACTGGCCGGCCAATATGGTTACCAGATTGTTATCCCGATCCCCGTTGTCATTACCCCCGAAAACTTTGACGAGATGTACAACACCTACGTCACCGAAGGTGGTTTCCCGGATTCATACCTGATGTCCGGTATCATGACCGAGGAAGAAATCCAGCAATTCTTCATTGCAGACTAGTCAGAATTAAGTAAAAAATGGAGGTTCTCCAGTACTTTGGAGAACCTCCAATTCAAGCAAAACCACCCATTCTCCCAATAACTAGCCTGAAAAGGCTATGTTTATAATAATAAAGTGAATTTCATGAAATCCATTGTCCTGTATACTGAGCATATTGAGAAAAGGTTTGGCGGCGTCATTGCCCTGAAAGATGGCTCGATTGAAGTCCGTTCAGGCGAAGTGCTTGCGCTCGTAGGCTCCAATGGGAGCGGTAAAAGCACCCTGACCAAGGTCATCACAGGTGTGCTTTCCTCAGATGGTGGGACGATTTTCTACCATGATGAGCCCGTACTCTATAACAACCCCATGACAGCCCAAAAAGCCGGCATTATGGCTGTTTATCAGGAACTCAGCCTGATCCCCTCGCTGACGGTTGCCCAAAACATCTGGCTGGCCAATGAACCAAAAAACAAGTTTGGTTCGATTGACGATAAGAAGATGAATGAGGAAACGGCCAAACTGCTGACCTTATTCGAAGGCACCTTCCAGCCAAGCCTGCACCCCGAAGCTTACGTTCGGGACCTTCCCCCCGACGAACGCCAGATCGTCGAAATCCTGAAAGCCTACAGCCGCAAACCGGATGTCCTGATCCTGGATGAAGCCACTGCCAGCCTGGACAGCAAGCAGGTCAGCTGCCTTTTTGACCTCGTCCAATTGCTGAAAAGCGAAAACAAGGGGCTGGTTTTTGTCTCCCATCGGATGGATGAGATCTTCCGCATTGCGGATAGGGCTGTGATCCTGCGCAATGGGATTACCGTTGGCGAAGTTGTCACCTCCGAATCCAACGAAGATGAGATCGTGAATTTGATGGTCGGCGGTAACATTGGTCTGACCCGAGAAATCATCAGTCAGATGGATTTTTCGGATAAAGAGACCATCCTGGTCGTTGATGAGATCGAAAATGAACGCCTTTCCGGAGTCAGTTTTAACATCAAGCAAGGTGAGCTGGTCGGTATTGGGGGCCTGCGGGGCCAGGGACAGAGTTCCCTCCTGCACACTCTCTTCGGCAATGACCACTACACCGGCACGATCACCCTTTTTGATGAAGTTCTCAGCTTTGATCACCCCAAAGAAGCGATGGATCACGGCATCGCCCTGATCCCGGGTGACCGGGCAACTGAAGGCCTGCTGCTCTTACGGTCAATTTTCGAAAACCTGCACCTGCCAAACTGGTCCAAATACAGCAAGCCGCTGTTGAAGGTCAAACGAGCATATTCCGATGCTGAAGAAGTCAGCGAGCAGCTCAATCTCGTGATGGAATCCCTCGATTCACCGGTCAGCAACCTTTCAGGCGGTAACGCCCAGAAGGTTGTGATCGGGAAATGGCTGCTCAGATCACCTAAATTATTGCTGCTGGATGACCCAACCAAGGGTGTGGATGTGGGCACAAAGTCAGAGTTCTATAAATTGCTGGTGAAACTGCAGCAAAACGGCACGACAATCCTGTTCTACAGCTCGGATGAACAGGAGCTATTGGACCTCTGTGAGCGCGTCCTCGTTATGCAGGATGGCAAGGTCAAGGCGGACCTCTCCGGCGATCAACTGACCGAGGCCAATTTAGTCTTCCACAGCATGGGCGCGACCAATAATAACAACCATAAAGAGGAAAGTACGCATGCCTGAACGAAATAAATCCAAGATCGCATTATGGTGGCGGAAGATCAATGTCAGGCATTCCATCGGACTCTCCCTGATTTTGCTCGTCGTAACCACCATCCTCTATTTTGTCCTCCAGAAAAACATCTTTAGCAGCGGGACAATCAGCCGCCTGTTGAACAGCAACTTCCGCACCTGGCTCCCCGTGATTCTCGTGACCATCGGCCAGGCGATTGTGATCCTGGGCGGTGGTTTGGATCTCTCCAACGGCTCCATCGTCTCGGTTGGGAATGTGATCCTGGCTCTGACCGTAACCACAGCGGATGAACCCGGCAAGAATATGTTGATGGTCCTGGTTGTGATCGCTTTTGGTCTGGCGGCAGGTCTATTGAACGGCTTTTTCACCGCCTATTTGGGTTTGCAGCCGGTGATCATCACCTTTGCCTCAAGTTTCGTCTATAGCGGCCTGGCGCTGTTATTGCTCCCTTCCCCCGGCGGCGCGATTCCCCGCGAATATACGGAAGTCTATCGAAACACGAAACTCCTCGGGATTCCCCTGACCCTGATCATCATGGTCGTGGTTGTCCTGATCTGGGCCTTTATCCGACGCCGGAAATACGGCCGTTTCCTGTTTGCGGTGGGCGGCAATGATAAGGCGGCCTATACCACCGGCGTACCCGTCACCTGGATGAAAATCTCAACCTACATGATCTCCGGCTTGATGGCGGCGCTGGCTGCAATCAGCTATTCCCTGCTGACCGGCTCCGGATTAAGTTCCAGTGGCGATGACATGACCCTGGCTTCCATCACGGGAGCCGTCCTGGGTGGTATCTCGATGAGCGGCGGCGCCGGCTCGGTGGTTGGTGCGGTGTTTGGCGGGATCATCCTCGGCAACATCCGCAACATCATCTCCTCCATCAAGCTTGATTCCTGGTGGCGCACCCTGGTCAATGCCCTCCTGATCGTTTTGGTGCTGGCTGGCCCAGGTGTTATCAACCTCATCCGCGGGAAGAAGAAGTAAGCATGAACGAGACAAATATTCAAACCAAGAAGAAGTTAAGAATATCGCCCCCCGCAACAGCCCTGATCATCGCGCTCGTTCTGTTCCTGCTCAGCGGCCTGCTGCCAAATGGGTTCAACGATCTATCGTCCGCCATCCGTCAGGGGATGAACATCCTGCGCCTGGCCTCCTTCATTGCCATTATTGGCGCGGGGCAGACCCTGGTCATCATCAGCGGCAGCGAAGGCATCGATCTTTCCGCCGGGTCGCTGGTCAGCGTGGGCGCGCTGATCACCTATATTATGATCAACGGCAATAACACCCTGATCCTTCCGGTCCTGCTGCTGGTCCTGGCTGCCGGCGCATTCGTGGGCTTGTTGAACGGCCTCGGCATCATGTACCTGAAGATCTCCCCCTTCGTGATGACTCTGGGCATGGCTGGCGTTGTTCAGGGCGCGGTAATCCTTGTGACCAAGGGTTATTACGATGGCAAAGTGGCCGATATCATGACCAGGATCATCGCTCGCGATCTTATCCCCGGCGTCCCCGGGATGATCTTCGTCTGGATCATCATTGGTATTTTGATGACCTTACTGCTTGAACGGACCAGGTTTGGCAAGCAGCTCTTTGCCATCGGTGTGAACCGGATCACCGCCCGGCTATCCGGCGTCCGGGTGACCCGCATGGTCGTTTTGACCTATGTCATTGCCGGCGCAATGGCAACCTTCGCGGGCTTCCTGCTGGTGGGCTACACCCAAAATGCCGGCCCGAACCTTGGCAATCAGTATCTGTTCCCCTCGATCATCGCGGTCGCCATCGGCGGTACGCAGATGTCCGGCGGTAAGGGGTCCTATTTCGGGACAATTGCTGGCGCAATTGTGATCCAATTGATCACCAGCTTACTCACAACCATGCAGCTTCCTCAGGCGCTCCAGCAGATCATTTTCGGTTCTCTGCTGTTGGGCATCCTGGTCATTTACGGCCGGGATAAAAGCCTGCGGGCCTGATCTCATTGCCATCCAACCATAAGCCAAAAGGAGACATTATGCACAAAATCACTATGATTGGCGCCGGTTTCATCGGGGCTTTCTACACCAATACCATCCAGCGCAGCCGCTCGAAAGATGTTGTCACGGTGGTTTATAACCGGACGCCCGAAACAGCGAAGGAATTCGCTAAGAAATTTAACATCCCCCGCTGGACCAGCGATATGGATGAGGCGATTAACGACCCCGAGACCGATCTGGTCGTGGTGGCGCTGCCCAACTTCCTCCATAAAGAAGCCATCCTCAAAGCCGCCAAAGCCGGTAAAGGGGTGGTTTGCACCAAGCCATTAGGCCGGAACAGCGAGGAAGCCAAGGAAATTCTCGAAGCTGTGGAAAAAGCCGGGGTCTTCAATGGCTATCTTGAGGATTTGGTCTACAATCCCAAAACCCTCAAGGCTCTGGAATATGTCCACCAGGGCGCATTGGGGCGGATCCTCTGGGCGCGTTCCCGAGAGACTCACCCCGGACCGCATTCCCCCCACTTCTTCGATAAGGAAAAGGCCGGCGGCGGTGCATTGATTGATATGGGCTGCCACTGCGCCGAAATCTGCCGATCATTTATCGGTAAGGATGTCCGCCCGGTGGAAGCCCTGGCGCATATCGACACCCTGGTGCACCCCATTGCAGCCGAAGATTTTGCGATCGGCCTGGTGCGCTTTGAAAACGGCGCTGTCGCCCAGATTGAAGCCTCCTGGACCTTCCGGGGCGGCATGGATCTGCGTGACGAAGTTTCCGGCACCGAAGGAACCATCTGGCTGAACCACTGGCTGCGGACGGGCTTTGAGGTCTTCACCGCCGGCGGGGCGGAAGGTTATGTGGCCGAAAAATCCGAATCCGAAAAGGGCTGGCTCTTCCCGGTTGGCAATGAGGAAGATGCCCTGGGTTATGTCGAAATGTTCAACGATATGTTCGATTCGATGGAAGAGAGCAAGGAACCCACCGAGACCTTCTATGACGGCTATATCGTCAACTGTATTCTGGATGCCCTCTACAAATCCGGTGGGACCGGCCAGTGGGAGCCCGTCAAGATCGATGACTGGCGCGGCGGTCACTATGAAAAGGTCAAAACCACCAAGGATTATGACGAAAAACACATCCTGATCAAGGATGAGATCATGCCGGATGGCACTCACAAGTACATCCTGCAGGACAAAGAAACCGGCCGGGTCACCCAGATCCTCAAGTAAAACGGAACAAAAATGGAGAGCCGCCGAGGCTCTCCATTTGAATTTTTAATCCTATTTATTTACAGAAAATATACATAAATGACCACATTGAAAAATCCAAATATTGAAATCATTAATCCCGAAATAATCCGGGGCAAAATCCAATTCGCCATCTTCGACTTTGATGGCACCATTTCTCTCATCCGCGAGGGTTGGCAGCAGATCATGATCCCGATGATGGTTGAGATCCTGATGGAGACTCCCGATCATGAAAGCCAGGCGGTCGTTGAAGAGGTTGTGCGCACTTATGTAGCCAACACAACCGGTAAACAGACCATCTACCAGATGATCCGTCTGGTCGAGGAGATTCAAAAACGCGGCGGCACGCCGCTGGAACCGCTCGACTATAAGAACCGTTACCATGACCTCCTGATGGAACGCATCATCAACCGCTTGGAAGGGCTCCGAAATGGCACTCTGACGCCTGAGGAAATGACCGTTCCCGGTTCGTTGGACGCGTTGAAAATGATCACGGACGCCGGTATCACCTGTTTTCTGGCCTCTGGGACGGACGAGAAGTACGTTTTCGATGAAGTTGACCTTCTGGGACTCACCCACTACTTCAAAGGCATCTACGGCGCTCAGGATGATTACCTGAACTTCTCCAAGCGGATGGTAATCCAGAAGATCATCCGGGAAAATCAACTGAGCGGTCCGGAACTGGTCGCTTTTGGTGATGGTTACGTTGAAATTGAAGATACCAAATTGGTCGGCGGGATCGCCATCGGCATGGCGACTGATGAAGCCGGCCGGTCCGGCTTGGATGACTGGAAGCGAGACCGCCTGATCGCTTCCGGCGCGGATGTAATCATGGCGGATTTCACGCCCTTCCCGGAGCTTTGGCCCTATTTGATGAAGGAAGATTAATTATGCCCTACCCTACCTTCGACCGCAGCCGGCTGCACCTCAAACCGCTGGCTGAACGTGAACACGATCTGACTCGGGAGGTGATCCTCGAACTGACCGATCCCATTCCGGCCTATGATAACCCCCGCCTGGCGATTTTAGCTAAGCGCATCGTGGCGGCGAAAAAGCGCGGCGTAACGGTGATGTTGATGATCGGTGCGCATGTGATCCGCAGCGGCGTTAACCGCTTCCTGATCGACCTGATGGAACGCGGTTATATCTCCCTGATCGGAACGAACGGCGCCTGCAGCATTCATGATATGGAATTTGCCATGATTGGCCAGACGACCGAATCCGTGGCGAAATACATCCAGGAAGGCCAGTTTGGGCTGTGGACGGAGACCGGTCGGGTTAATGATGCCGCTATCTATGCGAAAGCAAATGGTTACGGTCTGGGTGAATCGATCGGCAAGATGATCTTTGAAAACCCCATGGAGTTTCCCCACCGGGATTCCAGCCTGTTCGCGGCGGGTTACCGGCTCGGTATCCCCCTGACCGTGCATGTCGGCATCGGCCAGGACATCGTCCACGAACACCCCAACTTCGACGGATCTGCCGTTGGGGAAGCTTCCTACCGCGACTTCCTGACCCTGGCGCATTTCGTTGAGAACCTGGAAGGCGGCGTGATGCTGAACATCGGCACCGCGGTGATGGGGCCGGAGGTTTATCTCAAAGCCCTCTCCATGGCCCGCAATGTGGCTCATCAGTCAGGTCAGGAGATCAAGCACTTCACGACCGCCGTTTTCGATATGCTCGAGTTGGGTGAAGACCCACATGCGGAAGCGTCGAAATCGAATGCAATTTACTATTTCCGGCCGTATAAAACCGTTCTGGTCCGTACGGTGGCGGATGGCGGCGAGAGTCACTATATCCGCGGCCTCCATCGTGAGACGATCACCAACCTGCACAGGCTTATTCTGGAAGCGGAAAAAGAAGGGGCATAACCGATGGAAACCAGGCGGTTTGAGGCGATTCTCTCCAATTTCTCCGGCTGTAAGGTGGCCGTCTTAGGCGACTTCTTCCTGGACCTCTACATCCAGTTGGATCGATCCCTGTCGGAATTTTCGCTGGAGACCCATAAAGAGGCCTTCCAGGCCGTGGATTGGCGCGGCCAGCCCGGCGCAGCCGGCGTGGTCACCAATAACCTGGTCGCCCTGGGCGCTCAGGCAGCCGCTATCGGCTATACCGGACAGGATGGCAACGGTTTCACCCTTCGGCAGGCCCTGCAGGCCCGCCAGGTCAGCCTGGAGTACTTTCTGGAGACCTCCGAGCGATTCACGCCCACCTACACCAAACCTATGATGCGGGAAGTGGACAACGCCAATATCGAGTTGAACCGGATTGACCTGATCAACCGCTCCCCCAACCCGGAGACATTGAACCAGTCACTCGCCGAGAACGTCCTCAAAGCCATTGAAACTTATGATGGAATTTTGGTCGTCGAACAGGTCCAACAAGATGGCTTCGGCACCCTTTCGCCTACGGTGCGCAAAGCGCTTTCCAAAGCCTCAGCTCTGCATCCCGAAAAACCCGTGATGATCGATTCCCGCCATTTCGCGGCGGAGTACGTGGGTGTATCTCTGAAAATGAACATTTCCGAGGCCGTTAAGGCCGTGAACGCTCTGCAAGGAACGACCCTCGAGGCTGACGAAGATCCCCAGATAGCCCATATCTGCACACAAGCCCTCTGGGAAAAGAACAACCGCCCCACCTTTGTTACCCTGGGGGCTAATGGCATCACCGGCATGGCGGATGATGGCCCATTCCACCATCCGGGTGTGCAGGTCGAAGGCCCCATCGATATCGTTGGCGCGGGTGATTCCGTGCTGGCTGGGATCGGGCTGGCCATGTGCGCCGGCGCCACCCCAGCAGAAGCTGCTTATATCGGCAATCTGGTTGGCTCAATCACGATTCAACAACTCGGGACCACTGGGATCGCTACCCAGGCCGATTTATTAAACCGCCATTATCAGTATCAAAAACAAAATGAACAGGAATAAAAATGTCTGAACATACTCAAACCATTCAAAACTACTTACTTACCCTCAAAGCGGTCATCGATAACTTTCCCGTCGCCGATCTGGTGAAAATCCTGGAAGTGATTGAAGAAGCCCGAGAAAATGGAAACACAGTCTTCACTTGCGGCAATGGCGGGAGCTGGGCGACAGCCGCACATATGGCCGCCGATTTCAGCAAGAACACGCGAATGGAAGGCCAAAAACGGCTCAAGGTCATCGGTCTGGGCGATAATGTTCCCAGTCTGACCGCTTATGCCAACGACGAAGGTTATGACCGGGTCTATGCTGAACCGCTTATCACTCTGATGAAACCGGGGGATGTCCTGCTCGCCATCAGCGGCAGCGGCAACTCCCCCAACATCCTTCGGGCGGTGGAGACAGCTAATGAGATCGGCGCAACCACATTGGGTCTGACCGGTTTTCACGGCGGTGAATTAGCCAAGTGTGTGGACCATGCTCTCGTGATCCCCTCCGATTCAATCGAAATGGTGGAAGATTTCCATATGATCATTGATCATATCCTGGTCATCTGCCTGCGCAGCTAGCCTTCGTGATGGAAAACGTGATAAAATCCCCGGTACATCCCGGGGATTTTTATTTTGGCTAATTACACGAGCATCGCCACCCCAGCGAAACCGGAAAACATTTATGAATAAAAAAACAATCCCTTTTTACCCCTTTCTTTTTGCCGCTTTTCCGGTTCTGGCGCTCTTCGCCTACAACAAATTTGAGACCCAGCTCTTAAACATCATCCGACCTCTTGCGGTGGTTCTGGTGTTTGCCGGTCTGCTCTACGGCCTGTTCTTTCTAATCCTGCGTAAAGATGCCGGTAAGGCGGCGCTGGTGACGGGAATATCCCTGCTGCTGTTCTTCTCCTATGGACATATTTTCAACCTGGTTCAGTCCTCAGCGTTTTTAAATCCGATCCTGGGTCGCCACCCCTATCTCGTCACTCTGTTTGGCCTGATTTGGTTGCTTGGTTTGATTGTCGCCATCCGCAAGGACATTAGCGCGGATTTCAACAAGCTGTTGAATTTCTTTGGCATCATCCTGGTCTGTCTGCCGCTGTTCCAGATGAGCCGCTTCTACATCAGCGAAGCCCTCACCCAAAATCGCTTGAAGGACGATGCAATTGAAGTCACAGCGGGAGAAACTGACCTTAATTACCAGCCGGATGTCTATTACATCATTCTGGATATGTTCACCCGGCCGGATGCGCTGGACGAAACCTATGGCATAGACCTCTGGGATTTCGTGGATACGATGACTGATATGGGTTTCTATTATGCCAGCGAGAGCGAGAGCAATTATGGTGAAACCTACACATCCATTTCATCAACGCTGAATATGGAATTGATCGAAGCCTATATGGCAGAAAACGGGATTGATCCCGCGAGCGTGGAGGGCGGCGACCTGTTGATCCATAACGAAGTCCGCCGGATCTTTGAGTCTTTGGATTACCAGACGGTTGCCTTCTCCACCGGTTATCGCTGGAGCGAATGGACTGACGCTGACATCTATTACCCAATCCGTTCCACCAACCCCCTGGGCGCGCTGACTCCCTTCGAGAATATGCTCTATGAAAGCACGCTGATCTACCCCTTCCGCGGCTATTATCTCAAATACCTCCCCACCCCAACCACCGAAGATTACGGCGAAGTTGGTGTCTATCACAGCCTGCATATTGAGACCCAATACAATATTCTGGATACCCTCCCGGAGATCGCCCTTAACCCCAATCCGACTTTCACCTTTGCCCATGTCCTGATCCCCCATGTGCCTTTTGTTTTTGGGGCGGATGGGAATTTGCTGCAGGATCCAGGATTCTACACTGGTGAGATGGCTGGAGCAGTCAATGACGAATATGCCCAGGAGGGATACGCCAATCAGGTTGAGTTCATCAGTCAGGCCATTGCCCAAATCGCGCAGGAAATCATTGATCAATCGGAAAATCCGCCGATCATCATCATCCAGGGCGATCATGGCTGGAAAGGCGAAAACCGGCACCAGATTCTGAACTTATATTATTTCCCAGATCAAGACTATACGAAATTATATCCCGCCATTACACCGGTCAACTCCTTCCGGGTGGTCTTTGACCAGTTTTTCGGCTTTGACTTTCCGCTGGAACCGGACGAAGTCATCAGTCAGGAGACCTACTCTTCCGACCAATAGCCCCAGATAATCCTCAATTCACACTGCCCAGGATCACTAATTACACGATCCTGGGTTTTTCTTTTCTCAACCAGCTCAGCTGAGCAAATCCAAAAGGCGCTGGATCAGCACCGCCCGCAGGTTGGCTGCCTCCCCCACCAAGAGCAGGTCAAGGTCGCGCATCCGGTTCTGAACTGCGGCATCGGTCTGGTAACCCCAATCCCCAGCCGGATTTGCGCTGATCGCCAGCAGTTCCACCAATTTCGCCAATGGCATTTCAGCCAAACGAGTTGCGGCAGCGTCCGGCGGCGCGGCGCCTTGCAGCGCCTTGTTCAAGGCCAGGTTAAGCGGCTGATTCACCCGGCTGTTGAGTGCGCTGTGCACCAACCAGGCCTTGAAAACACCTGCTTTTTCAGGATCGTTCAGGATTTCCTGTCTGATTTGCGCCGAAACCGGTTCAAGAAGGCTTTCCAAATCCCATTCCTCCCCCTCCGAAAGGTCGGATTGATTCTGAGAAATGGTTGAATCTGGTGGAGTATTGGAATTTTTAATGATCTTAACGGAATCTTTAATGCTTTCCAGAATCTTTAAATGGGTTTCAAGATCGGAAATTAAATTCATCACCGGTGTCGCGTTTTCGGAAATAAAAGCGTTTTCCGGTGTTTCAAATAGGGAAATAATCCGGTCAACCGGGGTTTCAAATTTGGAAATCTCAGCCTGTACCGGTGTTCCAGAATCGGAAATTAAACCGTTGACCAGACAACTGAGAACCTTTTGGGTTTCAGTTGAGACCGGCAAACGGTAAATCCGATCCAGAACGGTCTTGCCTTGTGGATTGGTCTGGCTGGCATCCACTTTATCCAGAAGGGTCGTCAGTTGGTCCAGCCGGTCGGAGCGAATCAATTCCGCCAGGCGGGCATAGACGGACGAAATTAACCGCGCATCTTCGGGAAGTACCGGCAGGTCGGCAACCTGAATTTGCCATTGAGGGGTTCCTTCACCATCCCGGCGGGTTTGGAGACGCAGGAAGAAATCGGCCAATAATTCCTGTTTGTTTTTACGCCATTCCGAGTCGGTTGTCCCCTTTCCCGAAGCGGGACGCCCCCGACCATCCGAGTTGGCCTTCGGGAAATACTTTCCAAAGGACCGATCGCTGGTCCAGGCGACCAATGTGTCCGCCCCACCCGGCAGCCAGAAGCTGTCCCGTTTGATGCCGTTGTGCTTGAAGAGCAGCGGCTGGCACATCAGATAGGCTGCCACGATAGATGCGCCGTAAACGGGTAAGAGCCGGCGCAGCAAATACCAGGGTGCGGCCACGAAATCATCTCCCATCAGGTGATCGCGCAGCTTGTCGATCAGGGTCAGACGGGAGGCGGTGAGCTCAAATCCGCCAAAGACGCTTTGCAGGATTTCAAGAACCGAAGCCGGTTCGGGGCGATCACCGGGTTGTGGCGTACGGTAAGGATAGGTCAATAACTGGCGGCGATCCAGGTGCAAAAGGGCCAGCAGACAGTCATCCGGATCCTGCCAATCCGCCCGGTGGTCGCGCAGATAGTGTTCCAGATCGGTGGCGTCACCGGGAGTGAGTTTGAGCGGTTCGAGCAGATATTGGTTGGGCAGCGAGATCTGCTGGCCCTGGCTATTTTGATAGGCGCCCCGGTTCTCCACCCGAACCAGCCATGCGCTGCGGGGGTCCTCATGCAGCAGGCGGTAAATGGA
>CAYUSC010000027.1:4714-8037 GCA_964447265.1 uncultured Candidatus Brevefilum sp. | reverse complement strand
TGAAGGTTGTGCTGCAGGTCGTGTTGGTGGGCCGAGTCACTGACCACCAACTGAATGGCGGAATCTTGAACCGTTAGGAGGCCCTCCGGCGAGATAGCCGAGATGACTTCATGCAAGGATTCCCGATGATGTGGGTTGCAGAGGAGGATGAAAGCCGGTGCGGAGTTTTCAGATGACGAGAATCCATAACCCAGCACGCGTTCCGGGAAGGTCGCGGCCTGAGCCGGATCCTGTTCGGTCAGCCGGGCTTTGAGGATTTCGAAGACTTCGTAGTCCAGGAGGGTTATACCCATGGATCCCCCCTCCCTGGCCCGGCGAAACGTCGTTTACCACTCAGAAAAGGATAACTATACGAAATCGCATAGAATCTTCCCCAAATTAAAGCTTGTGACTTGACAGCCGGGGTTTCATAATGTACAATTTGCTTGTGTGAAGTTAATAACACACCCATCTCCTACAACCACTAGTAAACGTAGGGAAATCCAGGGAAAGCCCGTTGCAGCGGGCTTTTCGCTTTAAACCGACCACTTTCATCGGTTAACCCCTCGTCATAACAGTTCCTTTCCTATAGTCCTGCCAACCCACCCCTCCCCTGCCGCAGGGAGGTCGTACCGGTTTGGCGTATGAGTAAATTTGCCACGTGGCAAGAATCTAGAAATTGAATTCGTGGCTCATGCTCTCTTTCTTGGCGGCAATCCATTTCTCGAAGGCGGCATTGGCGTGACGCATCACCGCCGGAATGGATGGCTGTCCTTTTTCTGCAAATTCAATCCAGGCTGCCTCACTGAAGAGTTCGTGAATCGGGTCCTGGATGCCGGCCATCTTGCAGCGGCCGACCAACAGGCGCACCAACTCGGGCACGGTAGCCCCGGTGAAGCGCTGGTAATGCGCCAGATGCTCCTGCAGTTTTCCGAGATATTCCGCCGGTTCGATCAGGTCGCGGGCGAATAGACCAATCCGGATCTTATTGTCATGGTCTTTGGACCACTCCAGGAATTCATAGAGGGCCGGGCCGATCAATTCAAAATCCGTAGGTTCGTTATCGATCAGCAACAGCAACCCGCTTGACAAACGATTGACAAAGTTGTAAAAATTTTCTAGACGCTTTTCATTCGACCGATGCCCCTCAACGCCCAGCAGATCGAGAAGATCGATCAGGAACTGGCGGTTATTGAGCAGCAGGTTACCGTCCATATAGACCCCTCGGTCCGCACCGCGTTGAAGGCCGGACGTGAAGCTGTTGACGATCTGCTTGGCAATCGTGGTTTTGCCCCAACCGGTGGGAACGGTGAAAACAATCAAACCGTTTTCTGCGTTGCTAACCAGGAAGTTGTTCATAATCCGGATCGCCTCGTTTTGCTCCTGGATCACAGGGACAAAGAAACGATGGTCCGGATACGGCAAAAAGGGATTGTCGTTGATCCCGGCAGTCTTATTCAGGTCGGTGAAGGTCAGGGTACCGCTCATATCACGAATCTAACATATCCCTAAGACTATGTCAATACGACAAAATCGGCACTAAAATGGGGTTATTTCGACGAAATCAACCAAAAAAACTTGAGAAAAATAAATAATTATGCTATTATGGGGGTAACCTGAGTCTATTAAATTGGAGATTATAAAACATGGCAATCATCTCGGTGCTGAACCACAAAGGGGGCGTTGGGAAGACCACGGTCAGTGTGAACCTCGCGGCTGGCCTCTCGATCAACGAGGAGCGGAAACATAAGGATCCCAAGCCGGTCCTCCTGCTGGACCTTGACGATCAGCTCAATGCGACCATGATCGCCTGCGGCGGTCCGCATGACAGCTCGTCCTACATGCCCATTATCACAGTCGAAGACTCCTTTCCTGAGGCGCTTCTGAATGGGTTTGGCGATTACGATAACCTGATCACGGAATCTAAAATTCCCCGCGACTCGGAGCATAAGGTTCATATCTTCAAAACCAACCACGAGAAGATGATCGAATTGCCCTTCCTCCTGCATAATTTGCCACAAAGCGAATCGCAGCTTGCCCGGTTCCTGGAGCCAATCTCGGATTACTACAGCCACATCATCATCGATAATCCCCCCTCCCTGAACATCATCCCGGTGACTTCCCTGATCGCCAGCCAGTATACGCTGGTTCCGATCGAGCCGGACCCCCTTTCGATCATCGGCCTTTCTTCCATTTTCGCCACGATCAACAGGGTCAAGCGGGATTTCAACCCGGAACTTCAGGTAATTGGCGTGGTGCCCTCCCGGGTTCGTGTGGCTCGCAAGCGGTACATGGAAGCGATTGAAGAGATCAATCAGGGTTACCCCGATCTGGTCCTTCCCTATATCAAAGACCTGGTCGAAGTTGAAGACGCCAATATGTCCGGCTCAGATATTTTTTCCTACACCACGCCTCAATCGCAACCTTACCGACAGTTCTTGAAAGTTGTCCGGTCCGTTGTTGAGCGGATTGAAAATTGAAATAATTGCATCAGAGAAAGAAGTGAAGCATGGCAAAACGACCGACATTTTCAGGCGTAGACCTCACTAACGTTTTCACCCGGACGGATACCGGCGAGGAAAGTGAAGCGCAAAACCAGCCTCAACAATCTCAACGCGCTGCTTCAAAAATCCAGGTCAACCGCCAATCCACTTATTCCATTCAAATTTCCGCCGTCAGGCCAGATCGCTATCAGGCCCGTCATGTTTTGCCGCGGCAGCTGCGCGAGCCGTTTTTTAATCGCGAATTGGATTGGCGCGAAACGGCCAATCAATGGCTGGAATTGGCCCGCAAAGACAACCTGGTCCGCAATGAACTGGATGAGTTAATGCAGCTGGGCCGTTCGCTCGATCAGGACGGACAAATTAAACCGATCACCGGCAGTTTCATCAAGGATGAAAACGGCCAGCAGATGTTCTTAATTCTGACCGGTGAGCGTCGCTTCTGGGCCACGGTTATTCGTTCGGTAATGTCCGGTGAGCAGGAAGAACCTCAGGTGCTGGCTCTGGTGGATACGGACCCAACGGTCCGCAAGCAGATCCTGGAAAACATCACCCATAAACCCCTGACAGCAATCGGCAAGGCGCGAGCCATCGCCCGCATTATTCTGGAAGAAGCCGATATTTACCCCGTGGCGGACGAACCGGAAGATGTCTATTTCAAGAAGATGTTCGACGTCAAAACCACCGCCGAGACTGCTCAATTAATTGAAGAGACTTTGGGGATCAGCCAATACCAGTATTACCGTTTCCGTAAATTGTTGGAGCTGCCGGTAGAGCTGCAATACCTTGCAGATCAGGCCGATATTCCCGAAGGCATCCTGCGCCAATTGATGGCGATGTCGA
>CAYUSC010000027.1:0-4704 GCA_964447265.1 uncultured Candidatus Brevefilum sp. | reverse complement strand
AAGATCACCGATTTGGATTCCATGAAGATTCAAGAACAGAAAAAAGCGGTCAAATATTATCTCAAGCAGGAAGACCCGCCCAGCGTCCGCGAATTTCAGCGGTTACTGGAAGAAGACTCGCTGGATGAAGAGCCTGCTAAAAAGCGTAAACCCCGAGCGCCCAAACCGCCGGTTGTCAAACTGGCAAGCTCCTTCAATCGCTCGGTTGTCAAGATGAAAACCGAAATGGCGAACGACCCAAAATTCCTGGATAAGGCCGCCACCGAAATTGTTGGCTCCATGAAACCCGATGAGGTTCAGGAAGTTGTTTCCGTTTTGGAGGACCTGATCAAGCGGATCAATGTCCGCAACAAGAATCGCTAACCAACCAAGATTTGCCACGTGGCAAAAAGGAGACCTGCTCAACAGCGGGTCTCTTTTTATTTACACCTATCCAGAAAGAGGTATATAGAATTTGCCACGTGGCAAATATGATCGCGATTTGTTTTTATAAATTCTTTGCCAATTGGATGACCGCGAAGATCTGGCGTTATCGAATCAATTCGATGAGTGGCCAACTTGAACAATGGTAAATTGAGGTGGATTAAAAAATTAAGTTCTTAACGATGATCAGGTTTATTTAAAATCACTAGCCGCCATCAGTGTCTGCGAAATTTACTGGATTTTTGCCACGTGGCAAAAATGCGGGATGGACATCGGTTATAATGTTTTTATTGGTATTATGAGTTGTGGACTGCAGAGTAAGGATCGCCGGTGGATAAAGACACAATTGAAAGTCCGGAACAAAATCAGGCAGGGCTCGTTGATGTTTCTCAGGAGGGTGGGGGTGAAGTTCGGGAAGCGCCATCGAAGAAGGCGCCCAGGGTTCACATCGCGACATTTCGCGGGATCCCGTTGAAACTTCATGAATCCTTAAAATCCATAGCTGGTGGTCTTGGTATCTCGCCCGGTGAGTTGGCCCGTTACCTGTTGGAGGATGGGTTGGCGCGGATGGATGATGGTAAGGAAGAGGTTGCGCCTTCGTTTGTGCCAGGTGGGTATACCCTTTATCCCGATGAAAAACAGGCGGCCGCGGCCAGACCGCGCCGGAAGCGCTCCAAAAAATCCCAGCAACCGCGATCCTATTATGGCGTGCCGCGGGAGGTGGTTGATGCAGTGCTGGCAAAGAGCCAGTCGCTGGGCGTCACGCAAGGGGAGCTGGCGCGCTATTTATTTGAACGCGGCGTGGCCCGATTTAAGTCGGGTGAATTGGTTTTGGAGCCAGTTCCGGTGCAGCAAATCGCCACGTTGTACCCGGAAGACATGGGAAAAGTCTGATAATAGAGCGGGTACTGAAAAATCGTAAAGTATATGTATATTAAGATGTATAATATAATAAACAATAAATAATCAAGGCGATATACTATAAATATACAATCATTGATGTAAACGCCCTGGATACGAAACGCGTTTTGAATGGGGGTTGCTGGGTGGGTAAATTTAAACGCGCCCTGAGGGCTGTTACATTCAATCTGGAGAGGAATCGATTAAATTCCATAAAGGGGAGATTGGGTCGCGGAACGCCTTACCAGAAATACCTGACGGACGAGTATGCGCCCGATGAATCATGGTAAGAATCCGATGTATTTCGTTCATTTTGAAAAGAGCGAACCGGCAAGTTGATCCGCTATAATTTCGTATAGATATCATCTTCCGAAATTGGCATTTTAAGGTATAACTACGGCTTATAAAAATGCGCTAAACAAATCATTCAGCGCTTGGAGATGAACTATGCCTAAAAATAAAAACCGGACTTTTAGTCAGGTTGTCTTTCTGCTTTTTTCAGCCATCGCATTTAGTGTGGCCTTTCTGATGATCTTTGCCGCGGCGACGATCTTCAGATCGCAAATACCGTTCTTCCAGTTGGTCGATCAACAGACCGCATCGGTCACTGAATCAGTCGGCCCTAAACCCGCGCCCTACAGTGGGGTGGTGGATCTGCAAGTGCCGGTGACCACCAAGCTCTTCGTGATTCTTGGCTCCGACTATAGGCCGCAGGCCGGTTACCGGACGGATGTGATCATGCTGGCCGCAGTGGACACCGTCACCGGGCAGGTCAGTCTGGTCTCATTCCCGCGCGACCTGTGGGTGACGATCCCCGGCTATTACGAGCAGCGGATCAACACCGTGATGCAAATCGGCGGCATCTCTCTGTTGGCGAATACCCTTCAGACCAATTTCGGAATCTACCCGACCGATTACGCCATGATCGACATGGCCGGATTCCTGAAAGTTATTGACACTTTGGGCGGGGTTAAAATTGAGACGGAATACGCCACAGCCGATGCCTGTGACGGTTCGCTGGAAGCGGACCGCTGGTGTGAGGTGGGACCGGGAACAATCAACCTGGATAGCGACTGGGCATTATGGTATGCCCGGGCGCGCTATAATTCCAGCGATTTTGATCGGATGCGCCGCACCCAGGAAGTGGTTCAGGCGGTTATGAAAAAGGTGGCGAGTCCCATCGGGTTGCTCAAGCTGCCGGCCTTGATGAGTGCTTACAGTGAAAACGTTCAGAGCAACATCACCCCCGGTGACCTCTTGATCCTTGCCCGGTTGGGAATTGGATTTGATGCGGACAAAGTCCACCATTACACGATCGGTCCCAACCAGGTGACGAACTGGACAACCTCAGATGGAGCTTCAGTCTTATTGCCCAACACTGCGGCTATCCAGGCGATCCTGCAGAGTGCCTTAAATTTTGAATAATGAAAACAAAATTGCCCGATATTTTGATTTTGATGATTTCATCAAGTAGAATAAATATAGAGCAAATTCCTTTGCTCAAATATCATTTTTAGGAGGAAGAAAACCAATGAAAGGACATCAGGAAATTATTGACATCCTCAATAAAGCATTAGCTGAGGAGTTGACGTCCATCAATCAATATATGCTCCATTCAGAGATGTGTGACGATTGGGGTTATGGGAAGTTACATGGTGTGATCGAGGCACGTGCGATCACTGAGATGAAACATGCTGAGAAGTTGATTGGGCGGATCCTCTTCCTCGAAGGTATGCCGATTCTCTCTGAGCTGGAACCCCTGCATATTGGCTCCACAGTTCAGAAGCAGCTTGAGAATGACCACACTGCTGAAATTGAAGCGGTCCGGCTTTATAACGAGGCGGTCGCCTTGACCACCAAGTTAGCCGACAATGGCACCAAGGTGCTGGTTGAATCGATCCTCACCGACGAGGAAGATCACATCGACTGGATTGAAGAACAGCTTGACCAGATTGAACAGATGAGCATTCAGGTCTGGCTCAATAATCAGATCTAGTTCCAGAATTATCGTGGAAAACGAAAAGAGCGGCGCGAGCCGCTCTTTTTTTATGTTGATAGGCAAGTTGGATTATAGGCCTTTTTGGCCCAGCCATCCCTGAAGACCGGCATTGAACGCGGCCGGATCTTCCTGTTGGGGGAGGTGACCCATTCCCGGAATGTTGATCACTTCCACGCCCGGTTGAATGGATTGAATGGCGTCAGCATTGTCCGCCGAGAAGAGTCCATCCAATTCACCCCGGATGATCAGGGTGGGAACCTGCAATTTAGCCAGTTGATCGGGCAATTCCGCCTGAACTTTACTGACCCACGGCATGAGATGGCGCAAGGTGGAGAAGTACGCTTTACGCTGGCCATCACTCCAGACCCGCTGGTTCACCCGGGTAAAGAGGAAATCCCGATCTGTTTCGGGCAGACTGTCCAGATCATGGTAAACCAGCCGCAGCGAATCATAAGCCGCTTTGGGGTCCTTGCGCAAACCTGTGTAGATTGCCTCGCCCACCAGGGGGAGCTGCATCATCCGCAGGCTGCGATCGGCCATCCGTTTTGGTTGATAAAGCGCGCCGTCCACCAGTACCAACCCATTCAGGCGTTCCGGATGTTCAACGGCGATTCCCTGTGAGAGCATCCCGCCCAGAGAACTGCCCATCAGGATGGCTTTTTTCAAACCGATGACGTCCATCAATTCAAGAATGGATTGCTTCATCAGGTCGGGGGAATAAGCCCGTTGGATATGGTCGGAGCGGCCAAAGCCGGGGAGGTCCAACGCGATGACATGGTGGTTCTCAGCCAGCACCGCCACCTGATGTCGCCAGGTATCGGCTTCATCACCCAAACCGTGGATCATCACGATCGCGGCATGGGAAGGATCGCCGGCTTCAAAATAGAAAACCGAGAAACCAAGGCGGGGAAGGGTAGTGTGTTTGCCGTAAATTTCCAAACCGGGCCAGGGATTCATGGGCTGTTGGTAGGGGCTTGTTTTTGCCATTTGAATTGCCTTTCAGACTTCCTAAGATTGCAAATAAGGATTGGGTCAGTAACCCATTTCCAGATCAACTTTATTCGGGATAGGTTGCCCCCGATTGGCAGCGTTCAGAAGCTTTGCCAGGGCAACGACTCGCTGGTGTTCGACTTCTTCAACCATTCCACCCCGATGAGGACTAAGAACGAAATTTTCCAGTTCACCGAAGGGCGCATCGGAAGGTGGGGTGGTGGTCCGATCTTCTGGGGATTCGGGGTAATGGTACCAGACATCACTGCCCGCAGCGCGAAGTTGTCCGGATTTCAGGGCGTTATAGAGCGCCCACTGATCCACCACAGGCCCGCGCCCGGTGTTAATCAGGATTCCGCCTGGCGGCATCCGATTAATCTCGGCTTCTCCAA
>CAYUSC010000026.1:0-27245 GCA_964447265.1 uncultured Candidatus Brevefilum sp. | reverse complement strand
ACATAGACGGTGATCCCTTTGCAGCCCAACTCCCAGGCCAGCAGGTAGGCTTTGGCGACGTCATCGGGGGTGGCGGTGCTGGGGAAGTTGATGGTCTTGCTCAGGCTGTTATCGACAAAAGCCTGCATGGCCGCCTGCATACGGACATGTTCTTCGGCGTTGATGTCGGAGGAAACGGCGAAGACATCTTTGATCTTGGCGGGCAGGTTTTCATCGTGCTGGCAGGTTCCAGTTTCAATGACTGCTTCGATAATGGCTTCGCGAATACCCGGCTCGATATTGGCGTCTTCCAGCGCTTTCTGGAAGAGCGGGCTGACGTAGTTGAGCTGGAGGTCTTTGCCGTTGTCGTTGACATGGCGGATATAAGCCAGGGCAAAGACCGGCTCGCAGCCATAGCCCTCACAACCCGCCACAGTCGCAATCGTGCCGGTGGGTGCGATAGTCGTCTGGGCGGCGTTGCGTATGCCGTGTTTCCGGATGCCTTTGACCACCGAATCCCAATCGAGGTCGGGGCGTTCGAAATTCATTTCGTAGATATTCAAAGCGACCGGCGGCTGCCATTTGAGGTCCTGCGGGTCATAGAGGCTGCCTTTGATCGCTGGGAAGGCGCCGCGTTCTTCCGCCAGGCGGATACTGGTCTGCATGGCGTGGTAGCGAATGAATTCCATGAGCTGGGCGGCGAATTCTTCTCCTTCCGGGCTGCCATAGCGAATCTGGACGTGATAGAGCAGATCCGCCAATCCCATCAATCCAAGTCCGATCCTGCGGGCCCGGAGAGCGGCCTCCTTCAGTTCGGGAACAGCGGGGACATAGGCGTTGGCGGAAACCACATCATCCAGGAAGATTGTGGAAGTTTCGACGCTTTTTTGGAGGGAATCCCAATCCACGGTGTGGTCCGGGCCGAAATGTTCGGCCAGGTTGATGGACCCGAGACAGCAATTTTCGTAAGGCCCCAGCCACTGCTCGCCGCAGGGGTTGGTCGCTTCGAGCCGGTAGAGATGAGGGACGGGATTCTGCCGGTTGGAGGCATCCAGGAAGAGCATACCCGGCTCGCCATTGTGATGGGCCTGGATCACAATCTTGTTAAATAGATCACGGGCTCGGATGGTCTTATAGGTTTTGATCGGGAAACCCTGTTCGATCGCGTCATCAAGGTCGCCATTGAAATTGGCATATCCGGGGTCGCTAACATCCGGGAAGCGCAGTTCCCATTCCATATCTTCCTTGACGGCTTCCATGAAGGCGTCTGTGATGCCCACGGAGATATTAAAGTTGGTGATCGCGTTTTCATCGGTCTTGCAGGTGACGAATTCTTCGATATCCGGGTGATCCACCCGCAACACGCCCATGTTCGCGCCGCGGCGGGTACCGCCCTGGGCGATCTCGCCAAAGGCTTCGTCATAGACCCGCAAAAAGCCAATCGGTCCAGTGGCCTGACCAGCGGAAGACTTGACCAGGGCGCCGGAGGGGCGCAGACGGGCAAAACTGAACCCATTGCCGCCGCCGGTCTGCTGGATCAGGGCTGCATTACGGAGGGTGGTGAAAATGCCATCGCCGCGGCGGCCCATGTCATCCGAAATAGGCAGCACAAAGCAAGCGGCTAACTGCCCGAGAGGCGTCCCCGCGCCGGTGAAGGTGGGGGAGTTCGGGAAAAAGCGCTTTTCGGTCAGCAGCGCATAAAATTCTCGAGCCCGCGCCTCAATGTCGCTGTTCCATTCTTCTTCAACTGCGGCAACGTGATAAGCGACCCGCCAGAACATTTCATCAATGGTTTCGACGGGAGCGCCATCTTTGCCATGCCGGAGGTAGCGCCGGGCCAGCACCTCCCGTGAGTTGTTGGATAATTCAATGGGCGGGATGCCATCGGGTACAGGTGGGGTTGGAAATAAACCAGTCGATGGAAGACCAGCTTTGTCAGCCATGGGTAGACTCCTTATGAATACTATTAAAATTCTTCGGATAAAAGTCGATCAATTTCGCCGCGGATGGCGTGTAAATCATCCAACTGCAGATAGACAATTGCGTAGCGAATGTAGGCAATGAAGTCGAGTTCCTTAAGTCCCTGGATGACCTGGTCGCCAACCACACGGGATGAGACTTCCGATTTGCCCATTCTTTGAAGGCGGGATTCGATTTCGCCCGTCAGGCGTTCGATATCCGCCGCTGAAACAGGTCTTTTAGCACACGCGATTCTGATTCCTGCCAATAATTTGTCCCGGTTGAATTCCTCTCGAGTGCCGTCCTGCTTGATCAGGAGAGGTGTTGCCAGGATGGGTCGCTCCAGCGTGCTGAAACGCTCGCCGCATTTCAGGCATTCACGCCGCCGTCGGATGCCGCCGGGGGCATCTTTGGTCGTATCGACGACTTTGGACTTTTCATTCTGACAATAAGGACAGAGCATAGAACCCCTTCATGAAGCTAATAAATTAAAGAATCGACATACCCCCATATATAGGGGTGAGAGTATTGCAGCCCCCTACCCGTCAGGTAGAGTACCATTTTAGCATAGCGATAAAGTTGAATCAAGCAAAGATTCGCATATCTATCTTAAAAATTCGGGCTTAATCAGACTTTTTAATATTGCAGTTCCGGTTTGGGGTTGGAAATGGTTGATGCGATTAAACCAGGATTAATTTCTCGGTTTGATTCGGTTCAATTACGTTTTTTGGGGTTGACAAGGTTAATGTTTCTGAGATGTCAATCTTCATAATTTCGCCGAAAAAACCCCTAAATACGGAAAATCCTGATCTTTCCAAAAAAAACGGGATTATACTAGACGCTAATATTACATCGTTTTCAGCAGGAGGAGCCTTTGACTGGTAAAGAGAGTAAGATCTTGAATGGTATCCCGGCAGCCCCAGGGTTGGCACATGGTAAGACCGTTATCGTTACACAGGAACAACTGGATATTCCTAATTACGAAGTTCAGGATGTTGAAAAAGAGGGGCAGCGGCTGATGGATGCCTGCGCGAAAGGGCAGGAGGAGCTTTCGGCTTTCAAGGATGATGTGGGGGAGCGTGCGAAGAGCAATGAGGCTCAGATCTTTGAAGCGCATCGGATGATTTTGGAAGATGTAGCCCTTTTGGATCGGGCAAAGAAGTCGATTCAGGCTGGAGTCAATGCTGAAAAAGCCTGGATGGATTCCATTGAGTATTTCGCCCAAATGTTGGAGGCTATTCCTGATGAGACTCTGAGCAGCCGCGCGGTGGATATCCGCGATGTTGGACGACGGGTGCTTGGACACCTTCTGGGTGTTTCGGTCGGGGGGACCGTTCTGACCCATCCTTCGGTCATTCTGGGTGATGACCTGACGCCTTCGGACACGGTAAGTCTCGATAAGGACCTGGTTCTCGGTTTCGCCACCGCTCGAGGCGGCCCCACTTCCCACACCGCCATCCTGGCCAAAGCCTTTGGCCTGCCGGCGGTTGTCGGGCTGGGTGAGGGCGTTCTCTGCATCCCCAACGGAACAATGGTCATGGTGGATGGCAATCGTGGCTCGCTCCTGGTTTCTCCTGATGAGGAAACCCTTTCTGATTTCATTGAAAAAGAGAAAACAGCAGAGCAGGAACAGGCTGTCGCCCGGGATGCTGCCCAGGCACGGGCTGTGACTGCGGATGGCGACCGGGTGGAAGTGGTTGCCAACGTGGGCGGCACTTCGGATGCCCCGCTGGGAATCAAGAACGGCGCTGAAGGCGTTGGCCTTTTCCGGACGGAATTTCTCTATTTGGACCGCAATGCTCTGCCGACCGTGGAAGAACAGGTTGAAGCCTATAAGGCAGTCTTTGATATCTATGCCGGGCTGCCCATTGTGGTTCGCACCCTGGATATCGGCGGCGATAAAGTGATCCCTTATCTGGACCTGCCCAAAGAGCTCAATCCCTTCCTCGGGTGGCGGGGCGTCCGGATGCTTGATGGCGCGGAAGACATCTTCCTCCAACAGTTTAAGGCGCTGTTGCAGGCCGGCATCGGTGCTGACCTGCGGATCATGGTTCCGATGGTTTCCGGTTTGGCTGAGATTCGTGCGGTGAAAGCAGTCATGGAGAAAGCCAAAGCTGAATTAAAAGCTGAAGGCAAGCCTTACACCGATGACGCTCAATTTGGCATTATGATCGAAGTCCCCTCAGCCGTGTTGCTGGCGGACCGCCTGGCCAAGGAAGTGGATTTCTTCAGCATTGGCACCAACGACCTGACCCAATACACCACGGCTGTGGATCGCACGAACAGTAAGGTGGCCCATTTAGCCAATCCTTTGAACCCAGCCGTTCTGACCTTGATCAAGCGCACCATTGATTGTGTCATGTGGAAGGCAAATGGGTGGGGTTATGCGGCGAGCTGGCGGGTGAACCGCTGGCTGCCCCGATCCTGCTTGGCCTGGAATTGGATGAATTCAGTATGTCGCCCGCTCGGGTTCCATTGATCAAACGGGTGATGAAATCACTGCATAAAGCGGATTGCGTTGCTTTTGCGGATGAGGTTCTGGCTTTGAACGACGCCGATGAGGTGATGAAGGCCAGTGAAAATTATCTGACGAAATTGGGTATCTCGCTCTAAAAAAAATTCAAATCAATTTGATTAATAGAAAAACGCAGGCTGCAATCCTGCGTTTTTCTTTTAGCTAATACCGTTAATCAGGGAGCGAGGAGTTAATTAATCGGTATATTTTTATGCAGGAGGCGCGTACCAGGCATACCAGTTGCCCGGGACACAATAGACCCTCCGAACAGACTCAATCGGTTGAGCTGCATTATGTAATCGTAACGTCAGCGCAGTTTTTGGTTAGTTCTGGCTGCGTTTGCGCAGGAACGCCGGTACATCCAGATCGTCGGTATTGATCCGGGTGGGGAACTCATAAGCTTCCCGGCGGGGTTCATAAACTTCGCTGGTTTCTTCCTTGTTCAGGATGCCATCCAGTGGGCGTTGCTTCGCATAGGTATTTTGCTTGGGTTCAACTTTGGCTTCCCGACGGGGGCTGAGGCTGTTGCCTTCAAATCCGGTGGCGATCACCGTAATCCGCAGGGCATCACCCAGGCTCTCGTCAATCACAGCACCAAAGATCAGGTTGACCTCGGGGTGGGCGGTTTCCTTGATGATCGCAGCAGCCTGGTTCACCTCGAACAGTTTGAGGTTGTCGCCGCCGGTAACATTGAAGAGGATCCCACGGGCGCCATCGATGGTGACGTCCAGAAGCTGGTTGGAGATGGCCTGTTCAGCGGCTTTAATAGCCCGGTCCTCACCGGAAGCCTGTCCGACGGCCATCAGCGCTGCACCGCCTTCGGACATGATAGTCCGGACATCGGCAAAGTCCAGGTTGATCAGGCCGGGGACGGTGATCAATTCGGAAATACCCTGGATGCCCTGGCGGAGAACGTCATCGGCAATCTTGAAAGCGTCCTGCAGACCGGCCCGGTTATCCACGATTTGGAGCAGGCGATCATTGGGGATCACGATCAGGGTGTCGGCGTGTTCTTTGAGGCTCGCTGCGCCGATTTCGGCGGAATTCGCCCGATGGGTGCCTTCAAAGGTGAAGGGGCGGGTGACCACGCCGATTGTCAGGGCGTTGATTTCCTTGGCAATCTGGGCAACCACAGGGGCTGCACCGGTGCCGGTGCCGCCGCCGAGGCCAGCGGTCACGAAGACCATGTCGCTGCCCTTCAATACTTCATATAACTCTTCGGCCGATTCCTCGGCTGCTGCCCGGCCGATCTTGGGATCGCCGCCAGCGCCGAGGCCGCGGGTGGATTTATCACCAATCCGCACACGGACCTTGGCTTTTGAGAACTGCAAAGCCTGGGCGTCGGTATTGACGGCGATGAATTCGATGCCGGTCAGACCTTCATCGATCATCCGGTTAACAGCGTTGCAGCCGCCGCCACCGATTCCCACAACTTTGATCCTTGCAAATGATTCAGGTTGTAGATTCCTATCCATGATTAACTCCTCTGTTAATAAACAAGTTGAACAATAATTCTGATTATCTCAGGGCAAGAGCCGCCTGAGTAGATCCTTAAGTTGATCGGACCAATTCTTGGTCTGTTTTGGCCCGTGGCGCTCAATAAATTGACCCGAATCGCTCATCAGGAGCGCCCACTGCAGCAGGCCAACGCTGGTGGCGAAGGCCGGCGAATCAAGCTGATCGATCAGACCGATCAGGTTCTGTGGTTTAGCGATCCGGGTGGGGAGGCCCATCACCTGGGAAGCCAACTGACGGCAGCCGGGGATCAGACTGGAGCCGCCCGTGAGGACCACGCCCGCCGGCAGGAGGCCGTCATAGCCGGAGCGGCGGATTTCCTGCAGGACCAGATAGAAGATCTCTTCCATGCGGGCTTCGATGATGTTGGCCAGGTCCGCCCGGTTGATCCGTTCGGGGGTGTCCACGCCGAAACTGCGAACGGTGAACTGTTCCTCAGGGTTCACGGCCGATTGAATGGCATGCCCAAATTTCAGTTTGACCTCTTCGGCCTGGGTGATCGGCAGCCGCAGCCCGTGGGCGATATCGGAGGTGACATGGTTGCCACCGACGGCCATCACCATCGTATGCCAGACGTCGCCGTCAATGTAGATTGCCATGTCGGTGGTTCCGCCGCCGATATCCACAACAGCCACGCCCATCTGGCGTTCCGTTTCGGAAAGTACCACCTCGCCGGAGGCCAGGGGGTTGAGCACAAACTGCTGCACTTCGATTCCCGAAGCGCCCACGCACTGCCGCAGGTTTTCAACCGTTGAGGCGGCAGCGGTGATGATATGGGCTTCCACTTCCAGCCGGTAGCCGTGCATGCCAATGGGGGTGCGGATGCCATCCTGGCCGTCAATGGTGAATCCCCGCTGGATAACATGGATGATCTCACGATTGTGGGGGATGGCAACAGCCTGGGCTGCATCCAGTGCTCGATCAATATCTTCAATATCCACGATACCGCCGGTGATGCCAACGACACCACGGCTGTTGATTGAGGAGACCTGGGAGCCGGCCAGGCTGACGAGAGCCGCATTGATCTCAAACCCTGAGGTGCGTTCGGCTTTCTCTATCGACCGGGAGACAGCCAGCGCGGCAGCATTGAGGTCCACAACAGTCCCTTTACGGATGCCCTGGGAGGGCTCTATGCCCACACCCAAAATCCGCAGATTGTTGCCTTCTTCTACACGGGCAACCAGGGTGCAGATTTTGCTGGTACCAATATCAATTCCAACAATGATGGGCTCTTCCATACTACGGCTCCAGTCGATAATAAGGTGCATAAAGGAATTCGAGGCTGATCAGGGCTGGAGTCAGGTTTTTCGCCTGGAGTTCTGCAATGATCGTCTCGTATTCCACCAATTTCAAATCAATATTGCTGATGTCGCTGCCAAAGTAGACCAGCCAACCGCTGGGGTCTCGCCAGCCCAGACCGAACTCCGGGTCATACTGCAGCGTGCTGCCTTCCGGCAGGTAGTTCTGCAGGGCAAACAGAGCCTCGATGAATGCCGGGGTGGTCCGAGTCAGGGTTGTCATTGCAACGACGACATCGCCTTCAGTCAGGTCTTCAGCTTCTGCGGGTGTTTCCGCCATTGCCGCGGGCGGGTTGCCGGTAGCGCTCACGATAAGGGCTACTTCCGCCTCTCCCTGGGCATAGAACATCACGCCTTCTTCGTCAATCCAATAAGTGTTTTCAGTTTCCTGCCAAAGGACCAGGGGCTGCCGTTCAGTGATCTTGATCGTGAGTGAAGCGGGCAGACCGGCTGAGACTTTAACCGTCCTGACGCCGGGGAAGAGGTCGGTGATCTGCGTAGCGATCTCCTTGGGGTCAATCGCAACAATGGATTTTCCGGAGATCCCGAGCTGGGACATGATCACTTCCGAAGTAAGGCGTTCGGCGCCTTCCAGGTTGATGGCGTTGACGGAGAAGACGTTCATTCCCGTGAAGGTGATCACCACCGCCAGAGAAAGCACGAAGATCGCACCGGAGATCAGCCGCCAACCCAGTTTGATTTGGGGGAAGGCCGGCAACTGAAGTTCAGCGCCCTTGGTCTTGAGCGGGACGTTTACCTTGTTATGCTGCCGGTTGATCACCGGAGTCGTTGTTGAGGTGGGCCGGCGGGTCACAGGCGCTTGACGGGTGGGTTGCTTGCGCGTGGCATTGGACCCAATGGTCGGTGCCTTTTGGACCTTCTTCTGGCTTTGCTGCCGGCGAGCACGGACTTGTTCAGCCCGGCTCTTTTCCTCCGACGGGCGGTTTGCCATTAGCTTCGGAACTCCCTTTCAGTCTGATCACGCTGGGCTTTGCGTTCCAGCGCCAAATCGATCAATTTCTCAATTAATGCTCTATAGGGCAGGCCGGTGGCTTCCCAAAGTTTCGGGTACATGCTGATCTTGGTAAAACCGGGGATAGTGTTGATCTCATTGAGATACACCTCGTCGGTTTTGCGGTCGATCAGGAAATCCACCCGGGCCATGCCGGCGCAATCCGTAACTTTATAGGCCCGGATGGCGATATCTTGCAGCATGGCAACCAAATCATCCGAGACGTTGGCCGGGACCAAAAGATCAGCCGTGTCGTTGATGTATTTTTCCGCATAGGTGTAGAAGATATCCTTCGGCACAATTTCGCCGGGAACCGATGCTTTCGGCGCCTCGTTGCCCAGAACACTGATCTCAACCTCACGGGCCAGCGCCACACCTTTTTCGACGACGATCCGGCGGTCAAAAGCGGCAGCCTGTTTCAAACCTTCCAGTAAATCACTGCGGCTATTGCATTTGCTGATCCCAACCGAAGAACCGAGGTTGGCGGGTTTGGTGAAGAGCGGGTAGGGAGCGATGGTCTCGCATTGGTCGAGGCAGGTATCGAGGTCGTTTTCGATATCGGAGCGGTTGAAGATCATATACTCCAGGGTGGGGATCTGGTTGGCGATCATCACGTCCTTGAACAGACCCTTATCCATGCAGACGGATGACCCAAGCACGCCGGCGCCGACATAGGCGACATCGGCCAGTTCCAGCAGGCCCTGCAAGGTGCCATCTTCGCTGTAAGTGCCGTGCATCACCGGGAAAACCACATCCAGCCTGGAATAGAGCTTCATCTCGCCATTCTGGAGGGTGTAGATGCCCGGATCCTGCGGCCAGGGCAGGAAAACGGCGGGGATCAGGCTTTCATAGCGTTCGTTCTGGAGCAAATTCCAGAGATTCTCACCGACCAGCCATTGTCCCTTGCGAGTGATCCCAATTTCGATCACATCGAATTTATCCCGGTCGATCACCGAGAGGACCGAACGCGCAGACATCAGTGAGACTTCATGCTCACCGGACCGCCCCCCGTAAATCACGCCGAGTTTCAATTTCTTATCCATTAATCAAATTCACCTATTAATTCGATTTCGGGTTCCAATTCGACCCCGAATTGATCTTTGACCGTTTCCTGGGCCAGGATCAGCAAACGGTAAATGTCCTGAGCCTTGGCGTCTTCCAGATTAACGATGAAATTCGCATGAACCGGGCTGATCATCGCCTGTCCAATGCGTTTACCTTTCAAACCAGCAGCTTCGATCAGCCGTCCGGCATAATCATTCGGCGGGTTCTTGAACATTGAACCCATGGAAGCTCCGGGAGGCTGGGTGCCTTTGCGGTGGGCCTGGAAATCGGAAATTTTCGATTTGGCCTCCTCACGACTGGTGGGGGCCAGATTGAAAACCGCTGACAGGATCACCACAGGCATCTTCTCACGTTTTAAAATGCTGCTGCGATACTGGTAGGCCAGCCTTGCAACCGGCCATTCTTCCACGCCCTTTTCTGCGTGCAAGATTTTTGCCACTTTTAAGGAACTTGCCACATCGCTGCCATGAGCGCCGGCGTTGCCGTAAATTGCGCCGCCAACCGTTCCTGGGATGGGGGCTGCCCATTCCATGCCGCTCAGGCCTTTACGGGCCGTCTGGCGGGCAACGGTGCCCAGGATGGCGCCGGATTCAGCCAAAACGGAGGGTGATTCTAAATCTGAATCAATTTCCAGTTTGCTCGCCCGGTTGAGCAGGATCACCCGATCCAGACCGTGGTCGCTGACCAGAATGTTCGAGCCGCTGCCCAGCAAGGTGAAGGGCACGTCCAGGGACCATAAGGACCGGGCGGCCTGCACCAGTTCATCGAGGGTGTTAATGGCGATCAGAGCCGGCACGGTACCGCCCACCCTGGCGGTGGTGTAATTGGCCATGACGGCGTCCAGTTGCAGCGCCTCGCCAAATACCTCTCTGAGTTTTGCCATACTAGCTTCGTTCATCATTTCCTAACCAAGTTCCTGTAAAACCGCCTGGCTCACCTGCGTGGCATCTCCAGCGGAGAAGACGATCAGGATGTCGCCGGGTTTGACCTCTTGAAGTAAATAATTCGTTGCCGTTCTAAAATCTTCCAGGTAAACCGCTTTCCCTGCGGGCAGGGCATCGGCAATGACCTGGGCGCTGTAGCCGGGGTCTTTTTCCCTGGCTGCGTAGATCTTCAGCACGCCCACCCGATCTGCAATGGTGAGAGCCTGAATAAATTTAGGCTCCAGCGACTGGGTCCGCGAATAGGTGTGCGGCTGCCAGATGGCCCAGATCCGGCGACCCGGATAACGAGAACGGGCTGCATTCAGCGTAGCCGCTATCTCGGTGGGGTGGTGGCCGTAGTCATCAATGATGGTGACGCCATCCTTCACACCCAGAACCTCGAACCGCCGGCCTGCACCGGTGAAGGTCGCCAGGGAGCGAATCGCGGCCGGGAGGCTTAACCCAAGCTGGTGGATAGCACCAAGGGCACCCGTGGCATTCAGGACATTGTGCCAGCCGGGGATGGCCAGTTTAACCTGTCCGAGGGCTTCATCCCCATGGATCAATGTGAAGGTCGGCCAGCCATCCACCACGACGTTATTGACGGTCTGGTAATCAACCTCCGGCAGGCTGCCATAGGTCAGGATGGTTTCCGATGCGCCCATTTCCTCACCGAGGGAAGCCGCGCCAGGATCATCTTTGCAGACGAATGCCAATCCATCCGGCCGAACATTTTTCAGGAAAGATTTGAAGGCTTTCCGGTAGTCCTGCAGGGTGGGGAAGCAGTCCGGATGGTCATGCTCCACATTGGTCACGATTGCGATTTTGGGCGCAAGGCCGAGGAACATGTTGTCATATTCGTCCGCCTCGATCACAAAATAATCGCCCCGGCCGTAATGAGCGTTACGATTCAATTGGTTGACAACACCGCCGGCAATAAAGCTGGGGTTCAGACCCATCTCGGTCAACATCCAGATCAGCATGGCGGTTGTGGTCGTCTTGCCGTGGGTCCCGGCTACAGCGATCACGTCCTGCCCCTGGGTCAATTCCGCCAGGAAGTCCGAGCGTTTGAGCACCGGGATCCCGTGGGCCAGAGCGTATTGCACTTCGGGGTTGTCATCCGACACGGCAGAGGAGCGTACAACCAGATCAGCGCCTGCCACCTGTTCGGCGATATGGTTGACATAGGTGGTCGCGCCCGCCTCGGTTACCGCGTCGAATAAAGGCGAAGCCTGGCGGTCTGAGCCGCTGACTTTGTAGCCTTTTTCAATCAGAACCCGGGCGATGGCGGATAAACCGGTTCCGCCGATGCCGATCAAGTGCACGTGTGTCATTAGATGAACACCACCAAAATAAAGATGAACGAAATCGCCACTGCGATATAGATCACTGGCGTTTGCAGCCAAACGGGCGGCAGCGTTTTGAGCAATGAAACCGCTTTCAGCCCCGCCTCAGTCACCTGATCGGGAGCGGTGATCCACTTGAAGGGGTAGCCCGCCTTGTCGAGATAGAACCAGGCTGACCCAAAGATCATGTAGCCGTTGACCGCGCCCAGGAAAACCCCTAACAGTACGTCCTGAAAACGATCACGGATGAATTTGCCGGAATCGATCAACCGGGGGATGTTAGGCCCCTGATAACCGAAGAAGGTTAGCCCGGCGAGGATGCCTATCCTCAGCCAGAACTGAGAGGTCGGGTTGACGTTATCCCGCACAGCCGGGATGAAGGTTTCCAGAATGGTGATCACGAAGATCGCCACGATGACACCCGAGGTGACCAGGATTTCCTTGGCCCAACCCCGCATCGCACCGATGATGGCAAACAGGATGACGAAAATCCAGAAGAGTACCGAAAGACTGATCACGCTTGACCTTCTCTTTCCGGCGTTTCGGCCATTTCGTTGACCAAGGCGGCAATTTTGAAAGCTGCCTCCGGGGTAGCCAGGCTGGACATGGCCTGACTCATCTTCGCAAGCCGCTTGCGATCATTAATCAGATCCATCACCAGACCCATTAATTTCTCATCCATTTCCTCATCCCGCAGGAGGATCGCTGCGCCGTGATCTTCCAGGAAGGAGGCATTCACTTTCTGGTAACGCCAGGCATAGGGGTAGGGGACCAGAATGGCGGGCAACCCAAAGAGCGGGTACTCGCCGAGGGTGGAAGCGCCTGCCCGGGAGACGATCAGATCGGCAGCAGCAAAGGCAGCGCCCATCTCGTGCAGGTAGGGGAAGGCCTGGTAATTCTTTGCCAGGTGAGCGGGGAGCTGCTTGGCCTGTTCATCCAGAACGTCCCAATCGAGGTGACCGGTGAGGTGAATGACCTGCATTTTCTCCAGCAACTGCGGCAGAACCTTCATCAACGCGGTATTGATCGTCCGGGCGCCTTTGCTGCCGCCAGTGATGGCCAGGGTGGGCAGCTTGGAAGTGAAGCCGAAATAATCGAGGGCATTTTCTTTATCCCAATCCTTCAAGTCAGACCTGGTTGGATAACCGGTGACGGTCAGCTTGGATTTATTGGGGAAATAAGCGGCGGAGGTATCCGTGGTCAGGGCGATCCTGTCTGCAAAGCGAGCCAGGGCCTTGAGCGCCATTCCAGGTTCAATGTCAGGGACATAGAGCAGGGAGGGGCGGCGCAGGCCGGCTACAGCCATCGGAAAAGCGACATATCCGCCCGTGAAGAGCAGGACATCCGGGTTGAAGTCTCGCAGGATCCGCGCCGAAGCCAGGAAGCCTTTGATCAGCTTCCAGATATTACCGGGCAGGCGTGTTAATCCCACGCCGTGGACGCCGGCTGCAGGTATTGCCTTAAAGGGTATGTCACGTCGCGTCACCAATGTTTCCTCGATCCCACCACGGCCGCCGACCCAAAGGATTTCATCCTTTTCAAGATTAAGGGCGTCGAGAACGGTTTCTGCGGGATACACTCCCCCGCCCGTCCCGCCGGCGCAGATCAACAACCGCACTGTGGGAACTCCTTTCCTCAGATTTCTGAGTCATGGATACTCTCGAAATGTTCATTACAATACCAAGCGATGTCAGCGTCACGAGCATGCTGGAACCGCCTGCACTGATCAATGGGAGCGCATTGCCCGTGAAGGGTAACAGTCCCACAATAACAGCCATATTCATTAAGGCTTCAATCCCGATCCAGGAGGTCAGCCCGAAAGCGATCATCGAACCCAGTTGGTCAGGTGCATTCTTGGCGATCACCAATCCCCGCCAGACCAGCAGGACGAACATCGCCGCCAGAAACAGCCCACCGATAATCCCGGTTTCTTCAGCCACGACAGCAAAAATGCTGTCTGTGGGCGCCAGGGGCAGGCCGGTGAACTTGGTGTCCGCCTGACCGATCCCAACCCCGAACCAACCACCCTTGACGACGGCTTCCAGCGTCCGCTGGATGTGGTAACTGCTTTGCAGCGGGTTGTTTAAACCGGTCAGGTAGGAGGAAAGCCGTTCACGTCCGGTGGGGTAGAGGTACATCAACGGCACGCCTACCAACAGCGCCAGGACGAAGACCAGCAGGATGACCTTCCAATCGCCACCCGCCAGGAAGAACAGGATCACGCCCAGCATCAGGATCGTGACGGCGGCGCTCAGGTCGGGTTGGAGGAAGATCATAGCAAAGGTCACACCCAGAATAATGACCAGCGGGATATAACCCAACTGCATGTTGTTCAGGGTGTCCTTTCGGCGGTAAAGCCAGAAGGAGAGGTAGATCACAATCACAGCCTTGGCCATTTCGGAAGGCTGAATGGAGCCACCCAGCAGGTTACGGGTCGCTTCATCGCCTGCCCCGTGATTGACCACCAGGACCGCGAAAAGCAAAGCCAGCGTTCCCAGACCCATGGGGACCAGGATCTTCTGATAGTGGTGATAGTCAATCATGCTGGCGACAACGGCAACCACCAGCCCCAGCAGCACCCACAGGACCTGACGCCCGAAGAGGTAGGTCGGTTCTTCGCCCATCGAGATGGAGAAGTCCCAGCTGGCTGAATAGACCATCAGCAGACCAAAGACGACCAGGACGACCACGATCAGGAGCAGCGGGACGTCAAAGGGCAGCCGGTGTGACCGGGAATTGCCCATCTTTGGTTTAGCCTGGCTTACGTAAGTTCCTTCACCCATTGTGTGAATCGCTTTCCTCGTTCTTCAAAATCAATAAATTCGTCAAAGCTGGTGCCGCCGGGGGAGAGCAGGACGATATCACCTGGTTCCACTCTTTCAGCAGCCTTCTTGACAGCCTCTTCCAGCCCCGCACAGCGATCAATTGTGAAGGGTCGTTGTTCGGGGACCACTTCGCCTACTGTGTTGCTGATCAAGTCCACGGTTTCACCGAATATCACCAGGTGATCGACTTTTTGGTGAACCAGATCGGCGAACTTTTCCCAGGGCAGGTCTTTATCGCGTCCCCCGGCCAGCAGGACGATCGGCCGGTCAAAGGAATTGAGGGCTGCGATGGCCCGTTCCGGTGCAGTGGCGATCGAGTCGTTGTACCAATCAGCGCCGCCCCATTCCCGCACGAATTCCAGCCGGTGGGCAATGCCTGTGAAGTTCACAATCCCTTCATAGATTGCCTGCATCGAGAAGGAAGCCGCTGCGGAGATGGCGATGGCCGCCAGGATGTTGTACAGGTTATGCGTACCGGGCAGGTTGATCTGATCCGCTTTGATGATCTTGGCGATCTGGCCGCTGGCCTGCAGATAGAGCTTGCCCCGTTTATAAAAGGTCGCATCCTGTTTGTTGTAAGGTTCGTTCAGGCCAAAGGTGATCAGCCGTCCTTTGACCTCGTTGTAGATCTTGCGGGATTGGATATCATCCCGGTTGAGGATCGCGATGTCATCCGGTCCCTGATGGGTCAGGATGTGCGCCTTGGCTGAGGTATAGGCCGCCATTGTCTTATGACGATCCAGATGGTTGGGCGTCAGGTTCAGAATGACGGCGATATGCGGGGATTTGGTCATGATCTCCAGCTGGAAGCTGGAAAGTTCCATCACCGCAATGTCATCTTCCTTCATCTGATCCAGATACTGGATCAGGGGGTTGCCGATATTGCCGCCGACCCAGGCCGTGTTATTGGGTTTGCGCTGCTGAAAATGCAGTTTGGCGATCTCACCCACCAGCGCAGTTGTGGTGGATTTCCCGGCGGATCCGGTGATCCCAATCACGGGGCAGGGAGCCTCTTCCAGGAAGAACTGGGAGTCGTTCGAGAGCGGGATGCCCCGGTTCTCGACTTCCAGCACCAGGGGTAAATCCAGCGGAACGCCGCCGGACAGGCAGACCAGATTCGCACCATCCAAAATCTCAAAGGGATGGCCGCCGGTCACCCAGGTTATATCCAGATCGGACAATTCCTGCCTGGCATCTGCCAACAGATCGTCCTCACGGCGGTCATTGAGGATGACTTTTGCGCCTTTTTGCGCTAAATAGCGTGAAAGCGCTAACCCCTGACGGGCTGCGCCAATCATCACGACTTTTTTTCCGTTCCAATCTGTCATCTACTCACTCCACCAGAATTAAGGCTATGCCCAACATGGCACAGATCAGGCTGACCAACCAGAAGCGCTGAACGACCTGCGTCTCGCTCCATCCCAAAAGTTCAAAATGGTGATGCAGCGGGGCCATTTTGAAGAACCGCTTTCCTTTGGTTATTTTGAAATAGGTCACTTGAATAACAACGCTCAGCGCTTCGCTGACGGGGATGACGGCGATCAGGGGAATGATCAACCACTGTCCGGTCATCAAAGCGACCACACCGAGGGTGGCGCCAAGCGCCAAAGAACCGGTATCGCCCATGAACAACAGGGCGGGATGCACATTGAACCATAAAAAGCCAAAAAGGGCACCCACGAGCGAGAAGCAGAACCTCGCCAGGAAGGATTGACCCTGAACCAGAGCCACCATCCCAAAGGCGGCAAAGGCTGTGGCTGCGATCAGTCCGGCCAGGCCGTCCAGTCCATCGGTGAAGTTCACTGCATTGGACATCCCAACAATAATGAGAACCGCAATTGGGATATAGAACGGGCCGAGATTGAGGGCATCTTCCCAGGTGAACCAGTAAAGCTGCGGCACTTTGAGCAGGTCGCGCAGGGCAAAGGCGATCGCAATTGCGAAAACCACCTGGATGATGAACTTGGTGCTGGCGCGCATCCCAAGACCGCGCCGGGGGCCACGAATGCCCTCCCAGTCATCAATCATCCCCAACAGGGCATAGGCCCACATGGTCAGCACCGGCAGCAGCACAGAGCGGCCCAACAGGTTGAAGCCGAATATGGATACTGCGTTGAAAAGGATCGTCAACAGGGTGACCGGGAGCATGAACATGATCCCGCCCATGGTTGGCGTGCCCATTTTGACGATATGTTGGTCAGGGCCGTCTTCGCGGACGATTTTGCCGATCCGCCAGACTTTTAATAGACGGATGAGCGGATCGCCCCAGATGACGGTCATCAAAAAGCTGAGACCGCTGACGGCGATGATAACGGAGGTATTCTCCATTATTTACTCCCTTCCAATGCGGCCAGAATTTTGGTCATTCGCATACTATTCGAACCTTTGATAAGAACGGTATCGCCGCTTTGAACTAGCTGAATGGCTGGTTCACAGGCGGATTGGGCATCAGGGTACCACTGCAGGTGGGTTTCGCTGAAACCATTCTGCAGAGCGGCCTGGGCGGTTTCTTTGGACCGGGAACCGACCAGGATCAACCTGTCCGCAGCGGTGGCGGCGATTTTGCCCACGGATTGATGGCCGGAGATCTCATATTGTCCCAGTTCGAGCATATCACCCAGGATGGCAACCCGGCGTCCGGATAAATCCCGGAGCAATTCCAGAGCTGCGATGGTGGATTCGGGGGCTGCGTTATAGGTGTCATCCAGAATGGTGATGTCACCGGGCAGGTTCACCTGGCGCATGCGGATATCCACCTGAGCGCCGCTTAGACCGGCTTCAATGGTTGCCCAGTCCATGCCTTCAGCCAGGGCAACAGCCGCAGCCCGGAGGATCGTGTAGACTGAGAACTCACCCATCAACGGGGAGTGGATTTTGTGATCGTATCCCTGATAGCTGAGGACGCAGGTAATCCCATCCAGCCCGTGGGACTCGATTTGGCCGGCGGAGAGGTCAGCTTCCCCTTTGATGCCGTAAGAGAGGACTTTTGCCCGGGTTTTGCCGAACATGTACAGAACCCAAGGATCATCGGTGTTCAAAACAGCAACGCCATCGGGTGCCGGGGGCAGCGCTTCGACCAGTTCGGCCTTGCCTTTGGCGATGATCTCCTGTGATCCCGCTCGCTCTGCATGGACGGTGCCGATATTTGTGACCACGCCGACCTGTGGTTGGGCAATCTCGCACAACAGGCTGATTTCACCCGGTACATAGAAGCCCATTTCCAGCACAGCATAGTCATGCTGAGGGCCGAGTTCCAGAAGCGTCAGAGGCAGACCGATCTCATTATTACGGTTGCCCGCATTTTTCAACACGTTGTATTTTTGTGACAGCAGGCTGGCGATCAACTCTTTGGTTGAGGTTTTGCCGACACTGCCGGTGATTCCGAGCACGCGAACATCATGGATGCCGCGCCAATATGCCGCAATCGCTTGCAGGGCACTCAGCGCATCATCGACCCGCAGACAAAGCGGGAATTGGAGATCTTCCGGTGAAGGCAGGGTGGCGCCGCTGCGAAGATCCAGAATGTTGAAGCCAGCGCCCATTTCCCGATCAACCAGGGCTGCCACAGCCCCTTTATCGAAGGCAGCCTGAACATAATCGTGACCGTTGACATTCTCGCCTGGCAGGGCAATGAACAGGCTGCCCGGCCGCGACTCACGCGAGTCAATCACCGCGCTGCTGATCGTAGCTTCCAGCGGGGCGATCGCCTGATTCGTGAGGGCAAGAATGATGTCGTTAAGTTGAATCACAATCGTTCCTTCTATTTCGCGCTCATCTCAACCCGGACAGCGTCCGGGGGTATTTTCATCAGAACAACCAGCTGTTCCACAACATCACTGAACACAGGGGCTGCCACAACCGAACCCCATTTTGAGATGGTGGGTTTTTCCAGCCAGACATAGACCACAAACTGCGGGTCGTCCGAGGGTCCCCAGCCGACAAAGGAGGTGTTGGTCTCGTCACTGGTGTAACCGAGTTCGGTGGGGATTTCGGCCGTGCCGGTCTTGCCAGCGATGCTGTAACCTTCCACCAGAGCTTCGGAAGCTTCTTCTTCCAGAGCGACGGTGAGCATATCGGTTAAGGTCTGGGCTGTTTCGGCTGAGATCGGATTGCCCATGACCTGGGGAGCTACATCATATTGCTGGCCGTTATCGACCACGCTGCGCACCACATGTGGGACCATCATCTGGCCGTCGTTGGCAACCGCGCCAATCGCCATCACCATTTGGATGGGGGTCACGGCAATGCCCTGACCGAAGGAATTGGTTGCCAGGTCCACGACCACCCACTGGTTGTCATCCGGGAGGCGGAGAGGGTAATTCGCTTCACCCGCCAGGTCAACACCGGTGCTGCGACCAAAGCCGAAAGCCTGAACATATTTATAAAAATCTTCTTCACCGAGCAGGTCAACGGCGATATGGGCCAAACAGACATTCAATGAGTGCTGCATACAGCCGGTCATGTCCTGCTCACCCCAGGCGCCGCCATCCCAGTTATAGATGGGCCAGGTGTTTTCAACCCAATAGACGCCGTAAGTGTCCTCATAGGTCGTGGAAGGTTCCACGGCTCCTGCATCCAGTGCGGCTGCCATGGTGATAACCTTAAACACGGAACCCGGTTCGTAGGCATCCCCGATCGCCCGATTGTAGGGCGTTGGGTTGGGGAAGGTCTCTTCATAGGTCCAATATTCGTTGGGGTCAAAGGTCGGCGTGCTGGCCATCCCCAGAATATCTCCGTTTTCAGGATCGTAAACGATGATTGTGCCGCCTTCGGCGCCGGACCATTCAATCGCATCCGCCAGTTCCTTTTCGACCATTGCCTGGATATCGCGGTCGATGGTCAGGATCAGGCTGGCGCCGTTATCGATATTCGGCAGCGCTTCCACTTCATAGGGGTCGTTGGCAACAAAAACGCTTTCCGGCTGACCGGTCAGTAAACGGTTATAGGTCTCTTCGACGCCATAGACGCCCTGCGCGGTTTCACGGGAGAAATAATTGTAGAAACCGAGGACATTGGAGGCTAGTTCGTTTTCAGGGTAAGAACGCTGTTCCATCCCTGTCCAGACCAGACCGGAAAGGCTGGGGGTTGCGGTTCCTTGTTCACTTCGGCGTTCCGTGTAACTCTCTTTGAGGGCCTGAAGCTGGGTGATCGTTTCCTCATCCACATAACTGGCAAGAACGAAGTAGCGGTTCTCGTCTTCACCATTCTGCAGGGTGCTGGCCAGCGAGAAAACGTCCGCATATTCCAATCCCAGCAGGCTGGCGGCGGAGAAAGCGATTGATTCGGGGTCGGTCACGAATTTCAGATCAATGCCAACCTCGTAGGCGATCTGGTTGGTTGCAAGCACATGACCGTTGCGGTCGTAGATCGTCCCGCGGGGCGGGTAGATGGTCTCTTGCACGCCCTGATAGCTCTCGGACTTTTCGATCAGGTCTTTGGCGCTGCTGCTGTAATTGATCCGGATCATCTGGAAGACAATGCCCGTGCCAAGGATGGCGCAGACCGCCATCAGGATCACATAACGCATGTAGAAGGGAGGTTTCATCTAGTTGCCTCCCTCGGTCAGGTTGTCGGATCCCAACCAGATATTGGTCACGAACCAATCCCAGAGGGAAGAGGTGTAGGAATCCTGGATGATGGGCGTGTTGATGACTGTGTTCGCTCGGGGCGGGGCCAACACGACGCCCGCATCGGGATCAACGCCGGGAACTTCGACATAAACGGCTGATTCAGGGTCCAGAAGGTGAAATCCAAGTTCTTCTGCGCGGGCTGACATTTTCTCGAAGGATTGCAATTTGGCAAGTTTGGTCATCAGGTCGGAGATTTCGTTGGTCATATCCTCGATATCGCTCTCCAGCCCTTGAACGCTTCGCCCTGCCGCCGCTGCCTGAGCGTTAACGCTGAGGTACAGGCCTGCAATCGTCGCAACGAGTACCAACCCAAGCAAAAACAAGCCAATCCATTGCAGTTGGGTTCGCCAGGGGGATTGCTTATAGGCTTGTAGGAGGCGGTTCTTCATCTTCTTCTTCCAATTACTTATATTTTCTCGGCAACTCTCAGCTTTGCGCTGCGAGACCGGGGATTCCTGCTCATTTCTTCCTGCGTGGCGCTGATTGGCTTGCGAGTCAGCACTTTGAGGGTGGCGTTATGCCCACAAGTACAGACGGGTTGGCTGGGGGGACAGATGCAATCTTTGCTTTCCTGCTTGAAAAACTGCTTGACGAGCCGGTCTTCCAGCGAATGAAAACTGATGATGGCTATCTTTCCGCCCGTAGCCAGGCAACTTATCAGCGCCGGTAAAGCCTGAGAGATCGTCTCCAATTCTTGATTGGTGGCGATCCGCAGTGCCTGGAACGTCCGGGTGGCCGGATGGATATGAGGATCATATCCGGTCGGTACCGCTTTTTCGATCAGCGCTGCCAGGTCTCCGGTAGTTTGGATGGGCCTGGCGGAAACGATCGCCCGGGCAATTCGCCTGGAATAACGCTCTTCGCCATACTCGTAGATCAGGTCTGCCAGGGATTTCTCGTCCAGCAGATTGACCAGATCCGCAGCGCTGGTGCCGCCGGCAGGATTGAAGCGCATGTCCAATGGGCCTGATTCCCGGAATGAAAACCCGCGATTTGGGCGATCCAACTGCATCGACGAAACACCCAGGTCGAGGAGGATTCCATCCACGGGACCCCAGCCGATCTCTTCAAGGACACCAGCGGCATCCCGGTAGGAGGCCTGGCGAAGGATCACTCTGCCCTGAAAAGCGAAAAGACGCTGACGAGTGATCGCCAGCGCTTCCGGATCCAGGTCGAGACCGAGTAATTTGCCCTGGGGAGCTGAAGCATTCAGTATGCCTTCAGCGTGGCCGCCTGCGCCGACTGTTCCATCCAGATAGGATTTTCCAGTCTCCGGCGTTAAAGCATCCAGGACTTCTTGGTAAAGAACTGGCTGGTGGGGGAAACGGCCGCCAGGATTACCGGCGACTTCTCCCCCCCCATGTTCTGAGGCGTTCACGGTAGGGTAGTTAAATCCAGGGGTTTAAACCGTTGCTCATTCGCTTCGACATCATTCAGCGACGTCTGCTGAACCTGCCAGTTTTCCGGTGACCAGAGCTCAAAATATTCCCCATTGCCCACCAGAATGGCATTTTCTTTGAGATTTGCAGTATCTCGCAGAAAAGCTGGTAATAAAACACGACCGGCTTTGTCGAATTCGATCTTCTTTGCATAAGAAAAGAAGATCCTGCGGAGTCTGCGGCTGTCCGGATCGAGGATGCTGATGCCGCGGATGCGTTCAGCCAACAACTCGTACAGCGCAAGTGGGAGGGCCTGCAGGTTGCCATCGTAGCCCTGGGTGATGACGACGCAATCGCCAAGTTCCTCGCGAAATTCCGCGGGAATGGTGATTCGTCCTTTCTCATCGATATTGTGCTCGTACTGTCCCAGGAACATCTGTTCTACAGCTCCTATTACCAATGGTGCGCCGGATCATCCGGCGCTCCACTGCGACCCACTTTTCTCCACTTTTAACCACTAGTGACTAAAGTATAGCGTAATTGGGTTTTAAAAGCAAGTAAAATTGGGCGTACTATAATATTTCAGATGTGATTTGTCTGATTTGGGGAAGGGGCTGTTTAACGGGTATTTAAAGGTAAGATACTTCATTATAATGGTCACTCGCTATAGATTGCCTTCATTATAACACTTTCATAACCAGAGGGTTTCAATGACTGAATAGCTAATGAAGTGGAGCGCAAATAGTGCCTGGAATCCGGTTGACATCCATTGACGAAGACATTATAATGATGTACCTTGCCCCGGCGAGAAGTTTATGCTGGGGTAATATCATGTAACCCCAACTTTCCCGATCCCTGGCGGTGACACGCGAGGCGGTTGGTTAAGTGAAGATTGGAGTAATCGAGATGAAATTTGTTATTGTCGAACAAGGCGGCAAGCAATATCGTGCTGCTGAAGGTGAAACGATCGATGTTGATCGTTTGCCAAATGAGGTGGGCGAGTCGATTACCCTGGAAGATGTCCTTCTTTCCGTTGATGGCGATAAGGTCGTTGTTGGCACCCCGACTATCAAGGGCGCCAAGATCCAGGCGAAAGTTCTCAATCATTTCAAGGGTCGCAAGATCCTGGTTTTCAAGTATCGCCCGAAACAACGCTATCGCGTCAAGACGGGTCATCGTCAGCAATACACGAAGCTGCTGATTGAATCGATTGGATTGGAGTAGGAAAAATGGCGCATAAAAAAGGTGGCGGTTCCTCACGAAACGGTCGTGACAGCCAGTCGCAACGACTTGGTATCAAAAAATTCGGTGGTGAATACGTGATCAGCGGCAATATCATTGTCCGCCAGCGCGGCACCAAGATCCATCCCGGCTGGAATGTTGGCATGGGCAAGGATCATACACTTTTCGCAACCACAGCAGGCCTGGTCCATTTTGAGACAATGCCGGGTGGGCGCAAAAAGGTACACGTTGTTACACTCCCTGAGGATGAATAACGCGTATTCACTTTTTGAAAGGATTGAGACGATATTATGAAGAAAGATATTCATCCCCAATATTATCCTGATGCGGTGGTGACCTGTGGTTCCTGCGGGAACACCTGGACAACCGGTTCGACTCAGAAAGAAATCCGCACAGAAGTCTGCTCCAATTGCCATCCCTTCTATACGGGTCAGCAGCAGCGCATCCTCGACCGTGAAGGTCAGGTGGATCGCTTCTACAAACGGCTGCAGGCTCGCAAGGATTACCTCGAAGATCAGAAGGCCAAGGAAGACGAAAAAGTATCCCCCGATCGCCCGATCGAAGATCTTGGTTTGGGCACCCGGGTTGACAAGGCCCTGGCCGAAGCCGGTATGAAGAATATCGGTGACCTGCTGGAACGGCTCGAAGGCGGCGAACAGGCTTTGCTGGATATCAGCGGCTTTGGTCGCAAATCCCTGATCGACCTCAAGAAGGCCCTGCGCCAATTGGGTTACAAGATTCCGGATGCGGCGGAAGAAATCACCGTCTAATTTCAGAATCAAAATCGAAAAATGGTAAACTTAACAGGCAGATGAAATCTCATCTGCCTGTCATTTTTTATCAATAGGAGCGGTCTTATGCCACATCATGTTGGGTCATTGGAAGTCATTTGCGGATCCATGTTTTGCGGAAAGACGGAAGAATTGATCCGCCGTCTGCGCAGGTCCAGTATCGCCAAACAGAAAGTGCAGGTCTTTAAACCAGTGATCGATAATCGTTATGAGCAGATGAAGGTCACATCCCATTCCGGGCTGGATGTGGACGCGGTCCCGGTCGGGTCATCTGCGGAGGTCCTGACAAAATTGGACCCCAACGCGACCGTGATTGGTGTGGATGAGGCTCAATTCTTTGATGACGGCATTGTGGATGTGGTTGAAGAGCTTGCCAATCGCGGCCTAAGGGTCATCGTCACCGGTTTGGATCGGGATTTTCGCGGTGAGCCTTTTGGCTGCATGCCGGAACTGATGGCCCGGGCGGAGAAGGTGGATAAGCTGCGGGCAATCTGTATGGTCTGCGGTGAAGATGCGAGCCGTACCCAGCGGCTGGTCAACGGCGAACCGGCCCGGTATGATGACCCAATTGTTGTGGTCGGCGCGCAGGAGATGTATGAAGCGCGCTGCCGAATGCACCATCAGGTTCCGCGGAATTAGAGGATAAGAAGCGATGAAAGCCTACCATTCCTTTTTAGCAGAAGTTCTGATCCCCGAACAGGAGCTGAAAGCCCGGATTGCGCAGCTTGGCGCGGAGATCAGCCGGGATTACACCGGCAAAGAGATCCTGGCCATCTGTATCCTGCGAGGCGGCGTGATGTTCCTGACGGACCTGATCCGCACAATTGAGCCGCCGGTCGCAATCGACTTTATGGGCGTCTCTTCCTATGGGGCTGGGGCACGTGAATCAAGCGGCCAGGTACGGATCAACCTCGACCTGACAACCTCCATCGCCGGTAAGCATGTCCTGATCGTGGAAGATATTATTGACAGCGGGCATACGCTCGCTTCCGTTATTGAAATGCTGCGAACGCGCAATCCTGCCAGCCTGGAGATCTGCACGTTGCTCAATAAAGTGACCCGCCGCGAGGTGGAAGTGCCGATCAAGTATTGCGGATTTGAGATACCGGATAAATTCGTCTTTGGGTATGGGCTGGATATGGATGAATATTACCGGAACCTGCCTTTCATTGGCGTGGTCGATCTGGAAAAATATGAGGCTCTGGACTGATCCATTCATCACCTCGATCCTGACGGTGGTTCGGGGTGCGCTTCAACCCGATCAGGAGGTTTTCCTGGTCGGCGGAGCTGTGCGCGACCTGCTTCTGGGGCGGGAATTGCATGACCTGGATTTTGCTATGGGGGAGAACCCGGTCTTGCTGACCCGGAAAATCGCCCGGGAGTTGAATGCCGGATTTTTTATTCTGGATGATGAGCGGCATACGACCCGGGTGGTCTATCATCGCCCGGATGGCAGCGATTTCCCTTTGGACTTTGTGCAATTCACCGGTTCGGATCTGGAAGATGATCTTCGACATCGCGATTTCACGCTTAATGCGATAGCGCTTGATATCCGGCAGGAGGATGAGCTGATTGACCCGCTTGACGGCCGGGCAGACCTGGAAGCCAGGTTACTCAAAGCCTGCAGTGACCATGCGCTGCTGGATGACCCGGTGCGCGCCTTGAGGGCGGTCCGCCTGGCAATTCAATTTGATCTGGTTTACGCTCCCGGGTTGGAGACCTTGATCCGAGCCGCCGCAACTCACCTTCAAGAGACGACCATTGAGCGCCAGCGGGATGAACTCTTTCGAATACTGGAGGGCTCCGATCCTGGCAAAGGGTTGCGGGAGTGCCAGCGATTGGGCTTACTGGCTGATTTGATCTCGTCGCTGGAGTTGCAGGAAGTCATTCCAGCCTCTCCTCCCCATTATTTCCCATTGCTGGAACATACCTTTCAGGTGGTCGGGACTTATCAATCCCTGATGGAAGCTTTTGATCAAGACAGGGACACGTCTAAAGAAGCATCCTGGCTGCTGAACACAGCGCTTAAGGCCTTACGCCCGTTCCAAAAACAATTGCAGGGGTTTTATGCTGGCGAAGTGACGCCCGGACGACCTATCCGGAGTTTGGCTTTATTGGGCGCGCTGCTGCACGATATTGCCAAACCGGAGACTGTTTCCAGGGGCGAGGACGGTCGGCTGCATTTTTATGGTCATGACCATGTTGGCTCTGAAATGACCTGGGAAATCGCCCGGGGATTGCAATTGAGCAATGCTGAGGCGAAATGGCTGAGCACCCTTGTGCGCTATCATATGCACCTGCTGCCAATGGAGAGAGCGGAACACGGGCCGGATCGCAGGATGTTGTATCGTTTCTTTCATGAGGTTGGCGAGGTTGGGGTGGCGATTGCGATTCTTTACCTGGCGGATACGGCCGCTACTTATGGCCCCGAACTCACGGAGGAGAAATGGAATCGGGCTGTTTCTACGGCCAGTGCCGTTTTACGGGCCTGGTGGCAGGACTATGATGAAGTTGTTGCGCCGAAATTGCTGCTGGACGGCAACGATATCCAGAAAGAATTTAATCTGAAGCCGGGCGCAATGATTGGTTCTCTGATAGCATTATTGCGGGAGGCTCAGGCCAGCGGCGAGGTGAAAGATGCGGCTGCTGCCCGCGCCTTTATTACCCGTCAATTGGAAAAATACCCACAAGACTGATTGATCCGATACGTCAGTCTAAAATCGGATGTAATTATTATACGGTTTATTAAGGGATTACCTGATTAGGTTCTTTGACCTCGTTTTATGGAACATGGGGCACATGAATTCAGTATAGACGTGTAAACCTTCCTGGCGTTACAAATGATAGATCAGTGTTCGTCTTTAAGGGCCTGGTATTGGGTAAAGGTATACTTATGCAGGCTCGCGGTATACTTCGATTGGTTTGGCCTAAGAAACATGACAGGAATGGAAAATTTAATGGTTCTTGAAACGATCTTTGCCCGGCGCAGCATTCGGAAATATCAGGAAAAACCGGTTGAGAAGGAAAAACTGGACCTGCTGCTGCAGGCCGCCATGGCCGCTCCGACTGCGGATAACACCAAACCCTGGGAATTTATTGTGGTGACTGAGCCGGAGGTGATGGATAAGGTGCGCTCGGTGATGCTTTTTGGGAAATATAATGCCCCGGCTGCGATTATTGTCTGTGGGAACACCTCGGTATTTAAGAATCCGGTCGGGATAAAGTTCTGGGTGCAGGATTGCAGCGCGGCCACGGAAAATATCCTGTTGGCAGCCGTTGAGCTTGGTCTGGGAACAGTCTGGCTGGGCGTCCATCCGATCCACAATTTTGAGAAGCGGCTTGCAATGGCTTTTAATTTACCGAGTCACATCAAGCCGTTGAACGTGATCTATGTGGGCTATCCGGATCAGGATAAACCTGCCCGGACGCAATATGACCCCAAACGGGTGCATTGGAACGAGTTCTAGTCCCGGGGCAGGGTATCGTTCTCCAACATCTCCATATATTTTTTAATCAGTTCCGCTTCCTTCTCGAGGTCCAACCCGACTTTTAGTTTCTTGACGGGTGGGCGGGTTTTGATCCAATCCAGCGTGTCGCTGACCGTCTCAGAAAGTGGTTTGAAGGTTAATCCCGCTTTGACGGCTTTGACGTTATTAATGCTGTTGAACCCTGTTAAATCTGGGTCGGAATTTGGCAGCCAGAGGGGAAGGTCCACCCAGGGTGCGACCCCTTCTTTTAAAAGGAAACGCTCATCAGCCCAGATAAA
>CAYUSC010000025.1:9608-27819 GCA_964447265.1 uncultured Candidatus Brevefilum sp. | reverse complement strand
CCGGCGTGCATGTTACGGGGGTTCCCGGCGATCGTTAACTTGTGCTCCAGATCAACCACCAGCTTCTCGGGGGTAAAGCGCCCAAGGAACTGGAGGATCTTCTTGAACCAACTCACAATTGTCCGGTTAAACAGTGAGCCGGAGATCTCACGTTGGACAATCATCGGGCGCTTTTCGCCTTCTTCGTTGACGATTGGCTCCGCATTCACAAATTGCTCAATCCGGTTTGAAATTTTCTTGCCGGATTTAAGCCATGATGCGATTCCATAAATGATCGTCCCCAACCCCAGAAAGGCGACAACGATCCCAACGCCAATGATCAGCAAATCGCTATCAAAAAAGTTTTCCATAGATATAACCCTTAAACTTTGATCTGAATGAGTTTTCGAATCACGACATTACCGATGATAACACTGACCAGGGCCCCTAAGAAGATGATTTGGGTGATAATGGACGTGCCCACAGCTTCGAAGTAGCTTGGCGACAACATAAAAATGGCCAGACCTGTGATAAACGGCAATAATGACAAAAAGTTGCCAACATAGCGAGAATAAGATGTCAGTGAGCGAATTTCAGCAAATAACTGCATCCGGTCGCGGATCGTATCAATGGTGGATTCGAGGACTGTTGAAAGGTTACCACCTACCTGCGCGTTAATGATGATGGCTGTGATCACGATTTGCAGGTCATCGCTTTCCATGCGCTCAGACAGGTTCAACAGGGCGTCCTCGGTGGAAATACCCAGACGGACCTCATGCAACACCCGTCCGAACTCCTCCGAAGCCGGCGCCGGCACTTCATTCACCGCCAGGTCCAAGGCCTGCATCAGGCTGTAACCGGATTGAACTGCTCCCTTTACCAGCACAAGAACATCCAGAAGCTGGTCCTGAAATTTATTCTGCCTGCTGATGATGGCCCTGTCCAACAAGATGGGAGGAACCATGATCGCGATCACGCTGATGAACAGCCCCGCCAGGATAGAACCAAAGATCAGCCATGAAATGCCAAAGGTAAGAATGGTGAGGAAAACACGGATGAGGATATATTCAATATCCGTGATCTCCCAATAGGCGCTGGAAATTTTTATCTGTAATTTCTCAGACGATAAGTTGGTAAGGGATCTGTTGATCCATTCGCGGAAGTGGCTGATATCTTCCACCGTGGGCATAGGAACGGCTCGGCGAGATGTCTTCCGCTTGTCCTCCAGATCATCTTCTTGAGTAACAAACTGTGAGATCCTGCCTTGCTTCTTTGCGGATTGCCTGTTCCGATACAGCCAAAGGACGACCAGGAGTAGCCCAATCGCACTCACTCCAAAGACCGCAACTAGAATGCCGGTAATAATTGTCTGACTCAAAAGATCCTCGCTTTATCCTTCTTCCAGATAGTTTCTGATGAAAGGCTGTTGGTTACGCCTTCACCTCGGGGGTCTGGATTATCTTCAGCAAATCTTTCGTAATATCTGCATAGGCACGACTGATGGGATGACGTCCCTTTTTCATAACCAATGGAACGCCTTCATTCAGACAACTGAGTGCCATATTCTCATCCGCGGGGATTTTCCCAAAAATCTTCATTTTCAAAATGCTCTCAATTTCATCACTCTTAACGTCAGCCTTCCTGCCAACCATGTTGAGAATGAAGAGCATCTTTTCCTTCGGATAAGAGAGCGTGGATCCGATCTCAATAAATTGCCTGGCATCTCGCATCGAAGCCAGATCCGGATTCAGAACCAGCAGGATCTTATCCGATGAGTCCATGTATGTGACGGTGTTTTCGTCCAGATAATTGCCGCCATCGATGATGATATTCGGGAAGACTTCCTGTAAACTCTGAACCACAGTAAAGAGGTTCTCGGGTTTGATCCCCTGGGCCTGGGAAATTGAATTCGGGCTTGGTAAAACATAGACACCGGATGTGTGCTGCTCAACCACTTGTTTGATGAGCTGCTGATCCAATTTTCCGGCATGGGCAATCAAATCGGTTATGGAGTTGCCTGTAAATAAATTGAGGAATAACGCGACATGTCCAAACAAATGTTTACCGTCAATCAATAAGACGTCTTCATTAATCGCTTTATGTAAACTGATGGCCAGGTTGATGGCTACCGTTGTGGTTCCTGCTCCACCCTTTGGGCTAAAAACGGTGTATGTATTTTTTGCGTTAATAATATTCTCCATATGAGTACCTTCAGTCGGTGTGGTTTGATTTCGTTCAAGAAGTTCCAACACTCGTTTGATGATGATCACCAACTTCTCCGATTGGAACGGGTATTGCAAAAATGCTCTGGCACCGGATAAGACAACCCGATCCAAATTGACCATTTCCGATTCTGACAGTAAGGCAACAACAGCACTCTTAGGAAAATCTGAGGCAAGTTTATCTACCAGGTAAAAAGGATGGTGTTGAAAACCAAAATCGAGGAGGACAACATCCGGCTTCAATTGAGAAATCACATTAATCAGGTTTTCAGGCGTGACTTCTTTTTCAAGAAGCTTCAACTCCTCTTCTTCCGCCAGAGTCGTTCGCGTCGCCTCAATAACTGATGGATTCTTTGAAACCAGGAGTATGGTTGCGGATTCGTTCTTTTTCGCCATTATTAAATTTCCTTATACGCTCAAGGTAAAATTTCAAGACCATAGAGTTCGATAATATATTCAGCCGTGACGGGGGTAAGTTCAAATTGCATTGTTGAAGTCGGCGCACGCAGAACAATATCAAAGATCGCGTTGGTGTCTTTGAGGTGTTTCAAGATCAATGCGTCCTGAGGATTGAGTGCAAACAGGTAGGCTTCAATTGTGCCTTGCACTGCAGTTGTATCCTGACTGGAGCCGGTCAACATATTCGCTTCGGTATTGGTGTTGGAGGTGGATTCGATCACATCCACAACCAGTGCGGTAACGCTCACCTTTTGCATTGTATCCACGGTGAATGTTCGGGTCACAGGTTCATTTTCTTCATCGGTTGCCGCAGGTGTATCACCAACCGCCTGGACTTCTTCCTCGAAAGTGGCATAAATATCAATGATGTCGCCCCGTTGGATCATGCTGTTGCGGCTCATAATGTCATCAGCCGGAAACGCCATCAGGATATGGTCATCGCTCAGAATAAAGCTGATATCGCCAATATTATTGGTCGGATCGGCCAGGTTATGCAGCAGGACCATCTCGCCCTGGATCATATCGGTTTTGATCATTTTGCCCACGGCTTCATCAAGGGTGGATAGGACATCCCGGGGAGCGATCTCAACAGGTACGCTCGCCAGCTGAACATCGCCGGTCTCAATCCGGTCGCCAAGAGACAGATCGCGCGTCAACACAACGACAGTGGTCTTAACGGTCTCTTCCTCAACATTAACGGGGGTTTGAGCCGCCTGATAGCGCTGAACCAATAAAATACTGGCAAAAACACCAACGGCGACGAGGATCATCCCCACAATTACAATCATGAATACTTTAGCTTTGCTTGACAAAGGAAACCTCCAATGATCGAAAAGATCTGTTTCTAGTTACCTAACGAAATCGTACAGTTGCCAAGGTTGATATTGCAGCCTTGGGTGATATCGGGCACTACCCCAACATCAGAGAGGAAGAACCCTTCAATCACAGGTTCATTTGCCGAAAGTTCGCTGCCCTTGGGGAGCGTCCGGGCATATTCATAACCGGGGCAATTTCCCTGGCTATCCACACAAGTGATGTAGAAAGGTGCGAAGGTAATGATATGGTAATAAGGACCGGAGTTTTTCATTTCCGAAAAATCATCCACACCGGTAAACTCGGGCCAGGGTGGTGATGCATGAGCATCATCAACGCAAGAGGTTTCAACCAGCGGACTGTCATCACAGATCACGTTATAGACCGGGATCAGGACAACCTCACCGGCGAACCCATGGCTTTCCATCAGGTTGAGCACGCTCGTTACCACACCGCTTTTGCCGGAGAGCCAGGTATGAGAATCGATGGTGATGTTGGGATGAGGTCCCTCATCCACCCAGTCACCAATATTTGATGTATCTACGGTAAGGTAGAGCCAGCCGCGGTCACCTGCAACCTGGAGGTCCTTCTTTCCATCACCATCCAGATCACATTGAATGGCGCCGATCAGGGGATCATCTTCAATGCAGATCTTATCGGAATCAAAGATGATGTAAATCTGCTCCGGTGGGACACCATAGTCATCAACGACATTCGTGCCTTCCATATGGTAAGACTTCGTGTTCCCATCATAGTCGGCAATATCCAAAGTGGCCACTTCACCATCAACCAGCTTTTCAAGCGATTCCCACTCCAGAGTCTGCATCTGGCAGCCATATTCCTCAGGATAAGGCCCGGGTTCGCCGACCGATGGCGCGCGGCAGTTCCAGGCCAGGGGGATAACGGATTTTCCCATCGGCCCGAAGCAACCAGCAGAGGCATCAGCGGTGGCCGTCAAAGTATCCATGCCGAAGAGCTTGGCGAAAAAAGAATCGCTTTCCACAGTCGCTTCAACATACACAACATTATTGACGATTGAAATCGTGGCCGAGTTCGCACCATTTTTATCTACGGCGTAATAATTCGCAACGGCTTCACCATCCGTAAAACCGTAGCAAACCCGCTGCGCGCCAGCCAGCGCACCGGCGTCTGCGGCAGCCTGCGCCGTCCGCCGGTTGGACATGATTGCGCCCCCATCCAGAATCAGAGCAACCATTCCTGCGATGGCAAAAATTGCAAAGACAATCAGAACCATCATCTGGCCGTGCTCAAATTTTCGTACTTTTTGCGTCTCTTTCATCTCCGCCTCCAGAATTAAAAGGGATTTCTGGAATTATGACTTACTCTGCTCTACTCAATTATTGAAACTGTACAGTTGCCCAGATTGACATCACATTCCAAAGTAATATCAAGACCGAGGTCGATGTTCTCAAGGAAGAAACCTTCAATGGTTCTGGCTTTATTGGTGTTCAGGTTGTTTAATTCATCGGCGAGTTCCAACCCCGAACAAATGGGATCGCTTGGTTTTGCATGAACACAGGTCACATAAAAAGGTGCAAACGTGACTACCCGATAATATTTTTGATCGCCTGATCCCGGATTTACATTATCTCCAGCCGTTGAACAACTGCCGATTGTCTGGTTGCCGGCGTTATATTTACCTTCACACAATGTGTCATAAACGGGAACTAAAACAACCTCACCAACCACGTAATCCTGGGCTGCCACAAATGCCACGGTCATATTACCGTTATCAGAAGGCAGCCAGATTGCGGGCGTCAGGGTTCCATCCATTCCATCTGCCAATGCATCCTGAGGTTTCAGTTTGCCTTCCAGATAAAGCCAACCCCGCGCCCCGCCAAACCGGAAATCGCTTTGGCCATCGCCATCGTGGTCACAGACAAGCGCCCCGGGATAGGTCGGGTTATCTTCGATGCAGGTGACGTCATCAACGGTCTTATCCTCATCCATCAGGATATAAATCTGCGCCGGTGGATCACCGGTAACCGTATTGACAATTTCATCCCCATCCATTTCAAACAACCCATCATTGCCCGGGATGGAAATTGAGGAAACTTCACCAGAGACCAGGGGCTCAAGAAGAGCGTCCCAATCCAGGGAATTGATCTGACAATCCTTTCCCTCATCAAACCCGGCGCCTGAAACAGTCGGCCGGCAGCTCCACGCCACCGGCATCACAGTGCCTGCACCTTGCAGGGGATAACAACCCGCTGTGGCATCTGCAACCGCTGTCAATGTCTCGCGCCCAAAGATCTTCGCAAAGAAGGATGGGTTTTCAACCGTAGTCTCAACTGTCACTGTCGAGCCGTTGATTGCCACAGAAGCCAATGTAGCACCATTATTTACTGCATAGGCTTCCGCGACAGTCGCAGCATCGTAATAACCGGAACAAGCCCGATTAGCGCCAGCCATCGCGCCGGCATCCGCCGCCACCTGAGCTGTACGCCGATTCGCCATCACAGACCCGCCATCCAGAACCAGCGCCACCATCCCAATGATGACAAACAACATCAGGACAATAAATGGCAAGGTTTGGCCGATTTCAAATTTTTCATTTACACGAAACTTCTTCATTGCATACCCCTCCTAATAAGGAATGGCTACCGCGGTACGCAGCATCTGGGATTGAACATGCAAATTCAGATCACCAAACAACGCGATTCCAGGTGTCAAAGGTTCAAACAGAAAATCAATCTCAATACTGATCAGTGGATCACCGTCTGCGGTTGTAGGATGGTTGATCGTGATCACACTGGATGAAAGTTCGTTGACATCGAATAGCTTCGACCGAACCTCATTGCATATATTTACGTTCCCCACCGATACCGCACTGTCGCAGTTGAGGGGGTAACTTTCCCAATAGCCGCCATCACACGAACCTGTATTGACTCGGTAATCGCAATCGGATTGAACGATCGCATAGCGGGTTCCTTCCCGAACCGCCGTATTGAGAATGGCATAATAGAAAATAGCGCGGCCAAGGTCAAACAAGCCCATAATGAGTAGCATCAAGAGGGGCAAAAGGAGAGCGAACTCCACCAGGGATTGACCTTTCTTTGCGTGCGAATTCTTCATTGAACCATCATCTCCACTGACGCGGTCAGGTGATAAGCGCCATCCCGAAGGAGGCTGACATTAAAGATGTCGCCAAAAAATCCTAAAATGGGCACATCGTTCACATCCGTCTCAACAGTCACTTCAACACTATAGAGGCCAGAAGTGCAGCAATTATGTTGGGTCACGGTCACGGTAATACTTGAGACGCCGGAATTTGCTGCTTCGGCTTCGGCTGCTAACACGGTCTTAGGTGCATTTCCCGTGCCAGAATCATAATCATCCGCATGCGTGGAGAGGTAAAAAGCCCCCTCGCGGGCAGCATTCGTGATCACAATATGCGTGAAGAACAACCGTCCAAACTCCAAAGCGCCGATGATCAATACCAATAAAAGCGGCAAAAGCAACGCCATTTCGATCAGCGATTGCCCTCGGGGTTGTTTATTTTTCCGATTTAACTTCAAGTCAGTAAGCATACTTTCCTTATTCTCACCCCCAAGTTGTCATATTCGCGCAATCTGTCCGTTTCAAAGGAATATCAATAACCGTGGTAATGATCCCCCTGGACATATAAGGGCAAATATTTCAATTGGGGAAGCTCTTTTCTTTCATCGCAAAAAGCTTATCCTTTGTGATGAAAATTATACTCATATGCAGTTTAACCTTCGGGTACCCAAAACGAAAAGTTCGACTACCGAACTTCTCGAAGATCCTTATCTGCTCTTTCAAATAATCTGGGTTTCGACCTTAATTCTCAGTCGGCGGGAAGTCAAAATATTTCGCAGTGATGGTATTGGCATAACTCCAACCGCGAATACAGAGGTCACCGGATACATGAGCAGAAATATCGGACCATCGCATTGGGCCTTGCGTATACTCGAAGGTTGACGCCAGCGTATTGTAGACGCATTGTGAACCCGCGTTGTAATCCATTAAAGTCAGCTTCCAGATCGTCGCATAATCCACTGCATAGCCGGAGTACCAACCGGTCGCGTTATAGACCAGCTGCTCCGTTTGGTAACAATAGCCAAGCAGCGATTCGGCCAGGATGTTCACACTCCGGCTCGCCTTGGTCGTGTCAATCCCATATTCGCATGTTGGGCAGGTATCCACCAGGGAAGCCAGGATCTGATCCGCAACGCTGTAACTCGTGGCACAATCCGTTCCGGAGGGACAGACCTGGTTATAGAGATCCGAATTCCACTGAACAGCATTCCGGATTCCCAAATTCGTCAGATGGCCATAGCCAAAATGGATCGAATTGATCTGGCCCGGCCAAAACTGACTTTCTGTACCAATCAACAATTTAAGAATGACAGGGGGAACACCCACATCGTCAAAGGTATCCAGAATAGGCTGGTTAAGCAAATTCTGCACAACAATAACCGTCGGATACGCAAGCGACATACCGCAGGCATTTGCATAACCAGTGGACATCAAGCCATTGGAGGGACAGGTGCTGGCGTCAATGACGCCATTGGCAATCAGCTGCCCTGCAAGGAAATAATATTTTTCTTCGGTGTAAAGCTGATCCGCTGTTTCGGGCACATAAGCCCAGTGCAGATCACCGGTTGGAATATTAACCCGATTCAGGCAGGTGGATATAGTCTGCGCCTCAACCACTTCCGGTTGTGCAGACGGAAAGACAATCCCTCCAAAAGAGAAGAGAAAGATAATGGCTGCAATGAAAAGAATAAAGAAACGAGAATGTTGACGATTAAAAACCCGCATTCACAGTTATCTCCCAAAACTGAGCGGAATAGACAATAAATATTATAGCATAACCTTATGCGAAAATAAAAATAACACTTAAACTCTAATATTCGAAATTAATTTTATTTTAATGTTTATTTATCGCCATTTTCCATATCATAACAACAGTTCGAATATGGTAATTAAACATACAAAGTCTCTTTTCAGAGACTTTGTATGTTTAATTCTGAATTGACAATCCGTCAGTGATTAGGTAGCGCTGCTGAGTTCGTCAGCAATGTTCGAGAAAACGCCGTTGATTTCACCACCGACTGCGGTCAGGACAACGATCACGACAATAGCGATGAGGAGGACGATCAAAGCATATTCGATCAACCCCTGTCCTTCTTCGTGCTGTTTGAGCTGTGCAAGCAACATTTGCAAAAACATCGTTCATCTCCCTTTCTAGAAAGTGTGTAAAAACATTATAAACTTTTATAGCAAGTTGTCAATTACGATTCGCATAATAATTGATTTCAGTTTAAGTCCAGTTTAATATTGGTAAAAATTAGGAGAATAGGGTGTTTTGAAGACGCTTTTGAGTTACGGAATAGGAAAAAACAACTATTTACCTATTTTGAAACAACTTTTGAGATTACATTCCAACTATCGACTATGTACTCAGCCCATTTGCGATATCTTCAAACATACCATTGATCTGGCCGCCGACCAACCCTAAGATCAGGATCACAACAATTGAGATCAGGATGACGATCAAAGCATATTCGACCAAACCCTGACCCTCGTCTTTGTGGCCCATGGCCAATAACATAAAATTCCTGGCTCGCATTACCATTTGTTCTATCATCAAAGGTACCCCATATTAATAAATTGGACAGATTATCAAGTTATGATACAAGAAAATTAATCAAATTTCAACTGAGATCAATCATTAAGGGCAGTTCAGCACCTGCTCTTCAATCCAGAACGCCTATTGAAAAGCACTCAACGATTTCATTAATTTCGCATACTGAATATATACTCCCTTAGTGTATACTCATTCCCAGAGAATAAATTAATTTTACATTAAATTATCTGATAATTTCAACAACAAATTCGTAACAGTTCTATTAGTCAATTGACTCGGAGCAAACATGGAATATTTACTCATCGCCGTCATCGGGATCCTGCTGGGAATCATCATCAATTATTTTTCCGATGTTCTTCCTCACGCCCCGGGGCTGCCTGCGCCAACCTGTGCCGGCTGTGAGCATCCCTTTTCCGTTAAAGACTATTTATATAATTTTCGGTGCTCCCATTGTGACGCCCGGCTGCCGGCGAGGAATCTCCTGATCATCCTCGTATCCGTGGGGATCAGCTTCCTGATGAAATTAGACCCTCCCGCCCTGCTGGGTTACTGGGCCGCCCTGCCCGTCACAGCCTTGCTGGGGATCATCTTCGTCATTGACCTCGAACACCACGCAATATTGTTAAAAACCACAGGCGCCGGATTTGTCCTCTTCCTCACCTATGGCATCATCTTCCTCGGATGGAAGAAATCTCTGCTCGGCGCGCTGGGTGGTTTGGCCATCACACTGGTTTTCTATATCCTCGGGATTTTGATCTCAAAGCTTGTGGGGGCGATCCGCAAGAAGAAACTGTCGGAGGTCGCCTTTGGCCTTGGCGACGTCCTGGCGGCGACGGTCTTCGGGTTGTTGGTCGGCTGGCCTGCCATCATCGGCGTGATCATCATTGCGATCGTCTCTTTTGCGCTCGTTTCCGTGATCACCCTGATCGTGCTCATCCTGACCAAGAAGTACACCGCCTTCTCCAATGCGCTGCCTTTTGCGCCATTCCTGATTTTGGGGATCGCCGTTATCTTTTATTTGTAAAATAAATCCAACCCCCAGAATCCTGGAATTTTCCTACGCTTAACCCTCGGCTAATTGAGGATTTTCAGGTTTTGGCCATGCCTGTAAAATCGCCCAACCCAGCAGGATTAAATTCATCACAAACAACACCAGCCCATTTGAAATAATAACAAAATAGGCGAACCCAAACGGCAGAATGGATAGAATCACCAGCGCGCCAACGAGAAACTGGGTCAAATTGAATATACTGGGGGTAAGGAACCAGAGATTGAACATCCTCTCTCTCAGTTGGTCGTTCAAATATTGGTACAACAACAGCGGGATCAGGATCATGGCTGAATGAGTGTGAGCATGATAGGTCACCAAAGTCGTGGCTGCCATCACACCCAATAAAGCGACCATGAACATGGGGGAGTCAACAGCGATCTTTTTTCGGAAAACAACTAACGGAATCACTGCCGTCAGCACAGAACCACCGATCAAGACGACGTTCCCGAATCCCTCCCCGGCTAACTGATTGGCATAGTAACTCACAGCACGCCAGTTCATCATCAGCTGATAGTTGCTCGTTGCTCCACCTTGCGCCGATTCAAAAATGATATTTTTGAAACTTATCATGCCCTCCATTCCTCCAATGAGAAATGACGCGCTAACGATAATGCACGAAGAAATCACAAATCCCACAAGTGGTTTTATTCTCCTTTGGATCAACAGAAAAGGTAGCAATAAAATCAACATTTGTGGTTTGATTAATATCAGGCCCAACCATAATCCAGCCTGATATTGTTTATCCGAAACGATCGCTCGAATAAACTCCCCCATAGCAATCAACAACAATAAATTGACCTGTCCATGAATTAAATTGCGGAATACAGGGATCGAAACAAGTGTCAATATCACCACTTGAAGAGGAATCTTTTTCCTGAATACCTTTTTGGCAAAGAAAAAGAGATAAAGAATAAGCAGAGTGATGTTTAATATTAACCATAGCAACGCGCTAACCGAGAAATCAACCTGAGCGAATAATTGGAAAGGTGTCAAGAACACCGGCAAATAGACCATTGAAATCACTTCTGCTCCCGGCTCAGAATTTCCACAAGACCGGAGGATTTCAGCCTGATAGACCTTCAAAAAATTGAAATCATAAACCAATGATGGCTCTTCGTTGTTCAAGATCTGCCCAGCGCTGTAATACCCCACATAATCATTAAGAAGACACCAATCACCCTTCATTAAGGGTTGACCAATATACGAGAGAAAGTAAGCGAAGAGAACAACGCTAATAAAAACCAGCCACGGTTTTTTAATTAGCCTTTTTGCCCCTTCCACTTGCATTTGTTTTGGACTATCGTTCGCGCCACTCATTTCAGGCTCTCATCCATAGCAGTTCGTAAATTATAAATATTTCTTCTCACGGGGCTTGCTCCAAACTCGAGACCTTTTTCACTCCTGATTGATGTAATAATGACCAGACCAGCAAAATCAAATTGGCGATCAATACCCCTGTTCCATAACCGATTTCGATGACATTGCCAAATACACCAGGCAAAATATTGCCAAGGATCAACATTCCAATAGTATACAGCAGAGCAATTCCTAAATAAGGAATGACGACCCACAGGACAATAGGCCGCTGATCCACCCACCCTTTCGCAAACAGGAAGAGCAGAATCGGGATCAGGATCATGGCTGTGTGTAAATGGGCATGGTAAGCTACCAGCGTGGTCGCTGCGAAAACACCTAATAACCCCACCCAAAATTCCGGTGAATCAACCTCTCGTTCTTTTCTGAACACAATCAAAGGCGCTGCGATTGTGGCCAGGGAAGTGACGCCCAGAAATATCCAGCCAATGATCTCTGAAGTGAAGAAGGATAAATAATGACTTAACATCCGCCAATTCATCATATATTCGTAGTGACTGACCGCTCCCCCTTTAGCTGAATCGAGGATCAGGTTTATCAGGCTTAGCATGCCATCCCACCCTACCAGTAGGAATGAGGCTCCAAATACAAGAATGGATGAGATGATAAACCCTAAGAGAGTCTTATATTTCTTCTGGATCAATAAATAGAGAAGAACAACGATTAATAGTTGCGGCTTGAGCAGCCACCCTCCCAGCCATAAACCAGCCCTGAGGGGTTTGTGTACAAAAAGGGATCGAATGAATTCCGCAGCACAGATCACTAAAAATACATTTAGTTGCCCATAATTAAAATTCAACAGCACCGGATAAGCCAACATCATCAAGGCCAAAATTTTCAAGTTGGGTTTGCTGCCGTTGACCTGACGAAAGAAATAAAATAAATAGAGGATCAGGCCGCCAATATTAATCAGGTACCAAATCAATAGACTGATCTGAAAGCTAAACAAAGCGAAAAACTTAAATGGCACCATGAATATAGGCAGATAGACCATGGAGATTACTTCTGTAAATCGCTCAACACCATTTAATGAATCAAATACGTAAAATTGGAACTGACCAAGGACCTCGGTATCATAGATATCCGCTATGCTTCCACCATTCATGGTCAGCCCAGCCCCATAATATCCACAATAATCAATCGTCCTGCACCAGTCACCTTGAACGAAGGGCATCGCGAAACTGATCACATAATATGTCGCGAGGGCCACAAGAAGTAAATTAATCCAGTTTTCCTTTGTCAATCCCTGAAAGGGAATTTTTATTTTCTTGGTCATCTAACCTCAAATTTTACAATATTCCTCAACCTCTTGTTTCAGAACGCTCTTTTTACTTAAAAAGCCAGATCAAAAAGAGGTGCTGGAAATAACCTAATCCGCCAAAGACGCTTTTTCCCTGTACTGCCGGATGGACCATTTCAACAGGTACAAATTCAGGGCGAGGAATGTCCCGCTGTGGATGATATAAAACAGGCCGAGGACTTTTAAATCCGGCTGGTTGGCAAGGTTGGAGACGATTCCCCAGGCGATCTGGCGGATAAAGAACATCAGCGCGGGAAACAGCATCAGAAAGGATAGGAATTTCTTACTGAGCTCTTCTCTGAGGAACAGGTAAAAGACGATCGGATAGAGCGCGATGAACATGTGGATATGGGTATGCCACGAGATCACCTCCGAGGCCGCCATCGCTCCCAATAGAGCCAGATAGTACAAATTGGACTGCGGATCTATTTTCTTGCGGAAAGCCCACACCAATATCCCCAGAGTAATCACAGACGCGATAATTGAGGCAATCGTCCCGATTTGTTCGGTCGTATAAAGCGCAAAATAGGAGCCCAGCATATGCCAGTTCATCATCAACGGCGGTGCGCTGGAAACACCCCCACCCGCAGCCTCAAAGAGCATTTCCTTCAGGTTGAGGAAGCCGGGAACCCGAATCAACAGGAAGGATGCCCCGACCGCCGCGATCCCGGTGATGGCCAAACCCAGGATCACATTGAATTGCCGCTGCAGCAGCAGGAAAATCCCCAGGACAATCAGCAATTGCGGCTTGAGGATCAGCCCGCCCAGCCACAAGCCGGCTTTGATCGGTTTCCCGTCCTGCAGCGCTCGGATGAATTCACCCACGAAAACGGCCATCCAGATTGAAACCTGACCATAATAGGTGTTGATCAGAATGGGAATGGAGAAAAAGATCAATAGGAAAGTGCGGATAGGTAAAGGATGGCCGGAGATCTTTTTCGCGAAGAACTGCAGATAAAGTGAAAATGAAACCAGGACGATGATGTTCCACAGGATAAAGCTGAGCTTGAGGTCCAACAGGGCCAGGAACTGGAAGGGAATCGCGAAAATAGGAAGGTACATGAAAGCCGCAATATGAAAGCTCCCATCGTCATCATAATATTCCGGCAGGATCTCCCGCTCATATTGCGTCAAGACATCCACGTCATAAACTTCCGCGTAACCCTCATCGTTGATGATCCTGCCCGCGGTCCAATAAACGCAATAATCCGACCCGATGCCCGTGCACATGTCATTGGCATAAAGGGGATAAGCGAAATGGATAATGAAGAAAGCGCCCAGGGCAGCCAGGGCGATGTTCTGCCAGGCTGTCTTCGATAAACCAACAAAGGGGAGCTTGAGTTTCTTTGTCATAGGTGCAATTCCAAATCAGTCCAATACTTTCATCCAGAGATTGACCGCCGCCATGACTATCGGTGGACGATCACTGCCACGTCATCCCGGTAAACTTCCTGCCAACCCAGATCAACCACCATCAAGTGGGTCACAACTTCCTCCGGCGGCAGGATCGCCCAGGCAACGTCATATTCTGCGAGGATATCCTCCCAGCCATCCACGGCCATCAGCACTTCCAAATATTGCCGGGTGAGCGCCTCGCCGTAGAAATCCGTCTGCCCGTCAATGAAAACCAGTTCATCCGGCCATTCCTCATAGAGGAGATAGCCGCCCCAGATGAAGTAATTGAACATATTCCCACCCTGTGGGTGCTCCTCCAGCCAGGCGACCGCATCCACCGGGAAAATTTCAGGGTCATAGGCATAACCTGACTGCTGGAAGTCGAAGGTGAGCCCCAGGCTCAGGCCAACAACGGCCAGGACGGCAATCAATAAGGGCCAGACAAATCCCTTTAGCTGCCCATCCATGGCCACATAGCGGTCATCCACTTTTCTTAATTTAGCGACCCATTTGAACTTTTCCGTCGCCGTGATCAACAGTGCATCCAGCTCAGCAGCGAGCAGCGGCGCGGAGATGATCGCGAACAGGGGGATATTTCTGGAGCTATAGAGTCCCATCGCCATCCAGGCTACTGCAGGCACCAGGTCCCGGAATTTCCGATCCCGCTTATTCAGCGCGAAGAGAATTAACAGCAGAACGATGAAAAGCAGGAAAGGCCACATGCGATAGAGGTGAAAATCCGGGGATTGATATTCCTGAGTCATATTCACCAGGAAACTCTCACCCAAATACCCCACGCTGGTACCCCAAATGCCAATGCCCGCCGGATTGATAAAGGAAGCCAGCAAAGAGACGCCACCGCCCAATAAATAAGAGGACCAGAATTTCGGTGGAAGTCCCTCTTGAAGGGGTTTCTTTCCCCAAATCTGATCTAGCAGAACCCCAAAGCCATACAGGAACCAGGTCATAAATCCGGCAATGAACGCGCCGTGAAAATTGGCCCAAAACACCATCAACAGCGGTAACAGCCACCAGTTCCTGGTCTTTCCCCGAGCCATCCTGTCCAGAACCGCGATCCATAAAGCCAGGAACAGGAAAGTGAAGATATGCGGCCGGGAAAGCCAGTGCAGGGCTGAGCTGGTCATCGCCAGAAACGCCACCAACAGCGCGATTAACAGCGAGTTCGTGTTCATGCGGATGCGCTTGTAGACGACCCAAAAAGCTGTGGCGATCACCAGCGCACAAACCAGGATCACCCCGGCGAAACCGACCAGGTTATGGGCCAGGGCAAAGACCACCTGTGAGAGCCACTCATGGGGGGTCACAGGCTCGCCAAGCATCGTGAAAGAAAACAGGTCATAGCGAGGAATGGTCAGGTGTTCGAGAATATACTTCCCGATGGTCAGATGCCGGCCGAGGTCGCCATCAAAATTCATCATCTTGCGCCCGCGGGTCAGCACCCCGATGAAGGCAACGATCCAGGCCAGATCGCTGAAGTTGGGAAGGAGATACCCGAGCAGTGAGCTTTTTCGTTCTTTCATCTTTTTCCTTTATCTCGATGAATAGCCTGGTGATTCCGAAAAACCTGACTATCCTGAGGAAATTTTTGAATTATTCTCTCAGGAACTCAGCAGGAAATATGCCAATTTGCCTTAATTTTAACTGGAAAAGGTTCGCCTGAACGATGGATTTCAGTCGGATTAACCAGCCAGCTCAATCTGGTCGCCATCTGTGAAATCATCCAACCGGGAAGGGTGAAGTTCAACCACATATCGGGCAGCCTTCTTGGGCATATAGGCCAGCGCCCAGGGCTTCGCCAGAACTTTATCCACCACGACCAGATCCCGATCCAGCCAGATCACCGCAATATCAAAATTCATGAAGAGCATGTGGATCGCCGCGTTCATCCGGGAGGGGATCTTTTCATCCATGATGATCCCACCCTCCGGGGCAATCTCTTTGGTGAACATCAACCCCCGCAGGCGACTGAAATAGGATTCACATACCCGGATTTGGATTTTTCCGGTTGGCGAAGTCTGGTTAATTAGTGACACCGTTTTCAAAACACACCTTCCCTTTTCTTCCCGTTGACTATAACCGAGTGTAACACAGGCTGCTCTTCAATTGAATATAACTCGTTTTAAGGTTAATCAAAAATGCCCGGGACGTTGTCCCAGGCATTCAATATCAATTGGATTCTATTCGATCTTACACAAAGATCATGATCGGGTCTTCAAGCAATTCCCTGACAGTCTGCAGGAATTTGGCAGCCGGAGCCCCATCCACCAGGCGATGGTCAAAGACCAGGCTCAGGGTCATCATCTTGCGGATTTCAGGTTTGCCATTCACAGGCACAACCTTTTCCTGAATCCGACCCAGACCCAGAATTGCCAGCTCAGGCAGGTTGATCACAGGGGTGAAGGCATCCACGCCGAAATTGCCCAGGTTCGTGATGGTGAAGGTGCCGCCCACCAGGTCATCCGGGGAGATCCGGCCGTTTTTGGCCGCATCCGCCAGAGCGTGGAATTTGGCGCCCAGGTCCTTCAATTCCAACTGGTCAGCTTTCTTGACCACCGGCACCAAAAGGCCGCGGTCGGTATCCACGGCAAAACCGAGGTTGACATCTTCCAGCATTTCAATCCGGGTGCCATCCTGGCTCAGCCGGGCGTTCATGTAAGGCGTTTTCCGCAGCGATTGCGCAACGATCAGGCCAATCATCTCATTGAACCCGGGGGTGTAGCCCCAGGCTTCGGATTTCTCCGCCTTCAGCTTTGTGCGGAAGCGGACCAGTTCGGTCACATCGGCTTCGGAGACCAGGGTCACCCGGGCGGTCAATTGATCGCTCAATGCCATCCGGTCGAAGATGATCTTGCGGACGCCGGAGACCGGTTTGGTATCGATAGCTTTATTGGCCGCATAGGGAATCTCACCAGCGACAGGCGCCGCGGCGGTCACAGGGCCGGCAGCCATTTGCTGGCGGACAGCCTTTTCAACATCTTCACGGGTGATCGTGCCCTTGGGGCCGGTCCCGGTCACAGCGGAGAGATCCAGGTTCATTTCCGCGGCCAGTTTCGCCGCAATCGGGGTTGCCGATTTGGTGTTCTTTTCAAGGAAAGCGACCACGTCGCTCTCTGTCACACGGACACCCTCTCCGCCGGTCGGGGCAACCTTGGAAAGGTCAACACCCTTGGCGCCGGCCAATTTCCTGGCACGGGGGGAAGCAAAGACTTTTGTGCTTACTGCTTCAACCACTGCATCAGCGGCTTTGGCTTCTTCAACGGGCGCTTCCGCTTTTGGCGCTTCTTCCTTGGCCGGGGCGGCTTCACCATCCGGTGAAATCACGGAAACACTGGGGGCGAAGGTATCTTCCTTTTTGCCAATCGTTCCGATAACCGTCAGGACTGGAACCACCTGGCCCTTTTCAAAAGGGCCAATGTGGACATAGCCCTTGCCATTGGCTTCCACCGTGAAGATCGCTTTATCCGTTTCAACTTCCATCACCGGATCGCCGAAGTCGACTTTGTCGCCATCGTTGATCAGCCAGTTGATCAGGGTCACTTCTTCAACGGTCTGCCCCATTTTGGGGATGAATAAATCAACAGCCATTAGCTCATCACCTTCCTGCAGGCGTCAATAATGCGCTGCGTATTGGGGATGGTCAGATCTTCCAGAACCTCAGCTCTCGGAACGGGGATGTTCAGAGAAGCAACACGGACCATGGGGGCATCCAGATAATCGAAAGCCTGTTCATTGACCCGAGCCATAATTTCGTTGATGAAGCTCGTGTTTTCATAGGCTTCCGTCACGCCCACCAGGCGGCCGGTCTTCTTAACCGATTCTATCACGGTGTCCATATCGAGGGGCATCAGGGTCCGCAGGTCAACGACTTCCACATCAATGCCTTCCTGCACCAGGGCTTCAGCGGCTTCGAGGGCGCGCAGCACCATGCGGGAATAGGTCACGATGGTCAGGTCCTTGCCCTC
>CAYUSC010000025.1:0-9598 GCA_964447265.1 uncultured Candidatus Brevefilum sp. | reverse complement strand
ACCAAAGGGGATCTTATATTCGCCTTCGGGGACGGGACCTTTTTCCTTATAGAGCATCTTGTGCTCAATGAACATCACGGGGTTGTCATTCTCGATAGCCGTCGTGAGCAGACCTTTGGCATCGTAGGGTGTGGAGGGCATCACAACATAAACACCGGGCAGGTGAGTCCAAAGGGCTTCGAGGCTCTGAGAGTGATGGGCAGCGATAGCCCGGCCGGCGCCGCCTTCGGTCCGCAGGGTTACGGGCACGGAAGTCTTACCGCCGAACATATAGCGGTTCTTGCCACCGACGTTCGCCAACTGGTCGATAATGAGGGGTGTGAAGTCAACATACATGATCTCAGCCACAGGCCGCATACCGCACATGGCTGCGCCAACGGCCGCACCGGCAATGGTCGCCTCGGAGATGGGTGTATCGCGAACGCGTTCCTCACCGAATTCATCCACCAGGCCGCGGGTCGCGCCATAAGCGCCGCCATAAAGGCCAATATCCTCGCCCATGATGAAAACGGAAGGATCTTTGATCAGCTCTTCCCGCATCGCTTCATTAAGCGCCTGGGAATAGGTGATCTGGCGCATGTCCTTATCATTGCGGACCTGTTCGCGCAGTTTCTTTTCAGCGACAATGTCAGCCTCGGTCCAGTTATCCGGTGCGTAAACATCGGTCATCAGCAGGTCGGCGCTTGGGGGTTCTGAGGCCGTGCTGTAAGCCATGGCTGCATCGAGTTTCTCGTCAACGGTTTCTTCCATCTTCTCGATTTCAGCTTCTTTGGCCATCCCGATCTCTTCCAGATCGCTGGAGAGTCGTTTGATGGGGTCCTTGGCTTTATATTCCGCTTCTTCCTCACGGGTGCGATAAGCACGGGGATCGGAGTGGGAATGGCCGTAATAGCGGTAGGTCTCACATTCAACGATGGTGGGGCCTTCACCCTTGCGGGCGCGGGCGACAGCTTCGGCAACAGCCTTGCGGACTTTCAGAACATCCATACCATCCACAACTACGCCGGGGATGCCATAGGCGGCAGCCCGATCGGCCACATGATGCAGCTTGCTGGCCTTGACGAAGGGGGTGGACATGGCGTATTTGTTGTTCTCGACCACGAAAATCACGGGTAGGTCCCATTCGGAAGCCATGTTGAGGGCCTCATGGAAGTTGCCGGTGTTGGAGGCGCCATCGCCAAAGAAGCAGAGCACCACGGAATCAGTGCCCTTGATTTTCTGGGCCAAGCCAGCCCCAACAGCAACCGGCAGGTTGCCGCCGACGATGCCTGTCGCGCCCAGGTTGCCATGCGCCACATCAGCGATGTGCATGGATCCGCCCTTACCCTTGCAGTAACCGCCGGACTTACCCAGAACTTCGGCCATCATCTTGTTGTAATGGTCCTGTTTTTCTTCGGTGGTTTTGGCTGCCATATCACCATGCGCATGGGCATGGCCGTGACCGCGGTGCGTGCTCGTGATGAAATCATGATCATCAATCGCGCCAATGGCGCCGACTGCGACAGCTTCCTCACCAGCATAAAGGTGGGAAGCGCCCTTCAATACCGCTGTTCCCAACAAGCCGGCAATATTATTCTCGAGGGCTCGGATTTCCATCATTTGCCGCAAATAAGTCATCAATTGCTCTTTGGTGAGCGATTGTTCCTCAATCAGTGCGGTTACTTCTTCAATCGTATGGATCTTCTTGTCTGTCATTAATTCACTCCACATCTAAAATAGTAAATCGAACTCATTTTATAGCCGCCATTCCATCACTGGGCAGGCGGCCTTTAAGGGTGATATAAGCAAAATAACTCGGTGCTCTAAACACTTTTAATTATAGGTCAATCAACCGATTCCGGAACCCTTCCAGCCAAAGTTAGGATATTTATCCAATTAATCATGAACAAATTACCAACAAGTCATATGACATTGGGCTGACAGACCCAAAGCGGAGGCCAAATCATCCGGCGAAAGGCAATTCAAATTCCCGGGCGGTGTCATACATCGCGACGATATTCTCCGGCGGAACGTTGGCCTGGATATTATGGATCTGGTTGAAGACGAAACCACTTCCCGGGGTGAAGATCTGCAACCGCTCGGTCACATGCGCCCTGACCTCTTCCGGGTTGGCATTGGATAGGACCGACTGGGTATCGCAGCCCCCGCCCCAAAAGACCAGTTGGTCACCGAATTCCGTTTTGAGCTTTTCCGGCGCCATATTATTCGCGCTGGTCTGCACAGGGTTGAGGATATCCACGCCGCATTCAATCAGGTCGGGAATCAAAGGCGTGATGCTGCCGCAGGAATGCAGGAATACCTTGCATTTCGAATGTTCATGAACAAAGTGATAAAGCGCATGATGCCCCGGCTTGATAAATTTCTGGTACATCCGGCGGGACATTTGCGGCCGGTCTTGCGTGCCCAGGTCATCACCGAACTGAATGATCTGGACATAATCGCCAACAGCCTCCAGATAGAGCGCCAGGTTCTGCAGGTGTTTGTCCACCATCCCCTGAACAAGGTCTTCGGTGAACGCGCCGCCCTCGGCCAGGTCTTCCATGAAAAGTTCCCAACCGCGCAGCTTCTGACCCATTTCTAAAACGCTGCCCCCAAAGGCCGCCATGACGGCATAATCCGTGGTCTCATAAAGCGTTTTGGCGCGCTCAGCCAGGGCTTTCAATTGTTCGTCGGTGTAAATGGAAATGGGGATTTCTTTCAGGTCGGCCGGTGTTTTGGCTTCTCGCAGCGGGGGATTGATCCGGGTGAAGTACAGGCTGTCGGGCGACATTCGTCGGACAGGAATGCCCTTTTCCCAAACCAGCCAGCCGCCCTCAGTCTCATTGGGTCGGAGATCCAGCCCGGCGGAGACCCAGCAGCCCACCCCATTGGGCAGCGTCCAGGGTTTCCACTTGCCAGGTTGTTCTTCACCCAAAGAATGGGTCAGTGGGATGACGTCCGCGCCGAATCGCTCCAGAACAGCCAGCTCCACTTCCGCAAGCTGCTGCCCAATATCCGTGATCCTGATCTGCCCGTTCTCGATCCCGAGATGTTTTTTGAGCTTGTCATAGGCGATTGCCATGATCCCGGTGGAAGCCATTCCGCCCAAATCAACGGGAACGCGTTGAGTGGGTTCATGAGACAGCGCTTTCAAAATCCTCTCGCGGGAGGTTTCTGAAGCATGGTGATTTGCCTGCGTTTGAGTTGTCAAAGAGGGTGCCTCTGATGGTTGGAAAAGATGACGACGAGTTGAATACCCAGCCAAAAACATCCGGCTTATTGGGTTATTATGTCACGCCTTATTATATGGCAATCCGGCCAATTATTAAGGGGAAAGACCGAAAATTAACAAAACGATAACCTGACCCGTCGTTAAAAACGAGTTCCAGTGCTTTATACCCCAAAAGATGTCAGTTAAATTTGATTAAAAATATTTTGACGAAGTAGATAAATACATTTAGAATTACACAAGGTTATGATGGGAATGATGAAAAATCAATTTCGGCCATCGCTTTCGCCTATCATGATTGTCAGGTACGAGATTTATTTTTCGGATTTGGAGATATAATTTCCTTTGGAGAAGCCCATGAACCCTGTCGTAAGAAAAATTGATTTTGCAAGTTCAGTCCCCTACTATGCGCAATTGAAAAGCCTGATCAAGGATGAGATCACTGAGGGCGTCTGGCGTAACGAAGACCAGCTGCCCAGTCATTCCGAGATTTGCGAGATGTATGATGTCAGCAAGTCGGTCGTCCGGCAAGCCCTGCGAGATTTGGAGCTCGAGGGGTTTATCATGCAGCGGCGGGGCAAACTGACCGAAATCATCGACAGGAAGATCACCGGGGATATCCTCCAAAAACTTTCCGGCACCTACCAAAACATGACCCGCCTGGGTTATTACCCCACAACAAAAATCCTTTTAAATGAAGTTGTCAAAGCGCCCACCTCCATCAGTGAGCGGCTCGGGATGACGCCGGGCAGCAAAGTGATCAAGCTCCATCGCCTGCGCTACATCGATAACGAACCCTTTGCCTTCATGCGCTCCTTCGTCCCCTATGACCTCTGCCCCAAAATCGCCGAGATGGACCTGACCGGAAAATCCCTTCTGGAAGAGATCCGCAAGGAATATGGCTACGAGATCGATTCCAGCCGCCGCTCAATTGAAGCCGTGCTGGCCCATGAGGATGAAGCCGAACTGCTTGAAATTCCGGTGGGTTCCGCCCTGCTGCTTTATAATTCCGTTTCTTATATCCAGAATGGCCGGGGGATCGGCACAACCAAGGTCCTTTTCCGCGGTGATCGGACCAAGTTCGAAGTTGAGATTGGAAATTTCAAGGATTAAGTCCTTTTGTTCCAGTCAGCCGAATAAGCAAGTGATGAAATCCGACCCGGGGAGTGTCAGGGATTGGGATGATTTGGTAATATGGGGAGACTTATGGAAGCGGTGAGATTTCCTTTGAAGGGCGGGTCAGCAATCCAACCTCTGAAATAAAAAAATTGGGAGTCGTAATATTTTCGGGGAAAAGAATATGTTGAAACAATATTGTAGGGAAAGTTTAATTCCAATAACAAAAGGGGCTGTTCTAAACGGCATAATCTGGACTCTGATCACTAAAAAAATAATAATGTTTGTCTACGCTTTCGCTGGTTATTTTTTTGGTTTAAATATTCTGGTTATATTATTACTACTAGAAAAAACAAGAAGAAACAAAGAGGAAGAATCCCCGAGTGATCAATAATTGCAATTGGTCGAAAAATTTTTATTTATAACAAGATTAGATGTTCCAGCATTAAGTTGGGTTATTCTTACCTACTAGAGCAAATCAGGGGAACCCTATAAAAAAGGATGATCACCGGACCATCACCACAATCTCTGTCAAACCCTGCTGCCAACAGATTACCACCCCTGATGAGAACGGAACCCCTACAGTGGAGATAGCGGAGTGGGAGAATCATTACTATGCGGGTTTGATCTGATTAACTATCTTTTTTCGGTGATAGCATGATCGGCAAAAAGCTGCAACAGGCGTATGCCAGGGTTCGGGAGAACCCAGCTTTTGGGAAATTACTTTATATGGTGTTATTTTATCTGACTGGCAAGTTAGCAACCCAACCTACGAGCTGAGTAAGTTCACGATGACAATAATATTATTTTTACTAACTGGTTTCTTGTCAAGTATTGTATCAATATATACACGATGGCGGTATTTTAAGGACAATCCCCAAAAAACCTCATTCATTCTTTATGCTTTACCATTAAATAGAGCAAAGAATCGAACAGAATTCTTAATTAACTCCTATCATTGGTGGGCCTTAATTTGGTTTCCACTTGGGATTATTTACCATTTTTTCGGACATTTTAAGGTTTTTGGGATAGATTTAACACTAATTTTGGATCCTGGGATAATGTTCTTCTTTACCACAATTCTGCTGTTGGTAATCTTGAGGATTTTTAGCAAAAAATACCCGGTTAATTAATATTGACTCATTCTGGCTAATTGGAAAAACTATTAGGAAATAGAAATTTGAGGTAATTTAGAGGTGCGTTGTTGGAAAAGGAACTCACTACCCTCGAAGCCTACAAAGCTATGTTAGTTTTTCTAATAAAGTGTTGGTTTTTGCGAGGTAAGCCCGAACAAGTTGGAGATGTCCTTAGTGGTATTCAACTAATTAATGAAACGCGCACAGCCGACCCAGCCGCATGGTTTGACTGGCTGGAAGCTATTGAAAAAGTCACATCAGAAGAATAGGAGGCCTCTGCGCCTGCATCAGTCGTACGCCAGGGTTCGGGAAAACCCGGTTATCGAAAGTACAATTAAGTGGGAGTATCTTCTTTGGCCGGTGGGTCAGCGACCCACCCTACGAACTAATGACAAAATTTAAAATAGAATTTTTGGAAAATAAATGAAAACAAGAAAATCGATGCTAATTATTGCAATATGCTTAATATTATTATGCTCCTGTAATTCACTCGATGAAGATTCTCTAGTTGATATTAATAATAATCTCTTAAATAAGGTGATAAGCCTATCAGTAATTCAAGAATGGACATCATATAATAAGTCAGACGTTGTAGGAATTTCTATCTCCAACATATCAAATAAAATTATCACGATCCCATTCGATGAGGGAATTAAAATATTTGCTTTATACGATAACGAATGGGTTGAAATTAATAAAAAATATGATGATTCATATCAGAGAGATCAACGTGATCTAGTTTTTTACCCTGGCGATTTCAATCCCTATGCCTTCATGGGTGATTTCCCTGATATTGATGAGGACCTGAAAGTCAGAATCTATGTTTTAGGATGGATAGAGGACGAGAGTAACCCGGTTGGTGCCTATATAGAAATAATACTAAAATAGATGGTTTGTGATTTCCATCATACATTCCGATCAGGAAATTGATCCAGGCTGATTTGCACAATTGATGGTTCCCATGAATAAGCTTATCTTGGAAATTTTCAATCCATCTTTTACGTAAAACAAAGATCAATATCAGGTCTTATTCCCAGCAAACTACTACTCTGGATGAAACCGTGACTCCCGCGGCCAAGACACCGAGAACCAAAAAAAGGCTGGCGCATTTACCAGCCTCTTCTATTATCTACTATTCTTTTACTTAGTTTAATCCCACCCTCACCATTAAAACAAAAAAGCGGGCGACCGGATTCGAACCGGCGAATGTCAGCTTGGAAGGCTGATGCCTTACCACTTGGCGACGCCCGCACGTAGTGCCACTCTATTTTACGCGAATCACCCTGTTCGGTCAACCTTCGCCATAATGTAATTCGATGATCGCTGCGTCGCTCACTTACCTCATGGCTCTCCCTGGTCCACCAGCCAACGGAAATCCCCAACAGCGCTACTGAAATCGGTAATCCGCGCTGCGGGGTCATAATTCTCAATTGAACAGGGGAAATCAAATATGGAAGTAGGGTCCTGGGCCAACCGCAATTCACCGCTTTCGGGATTGTAAAAGACAAACAGATATTCTGCCAAATCACATCCATCCGGCTGCCAATTATCCACATAACCCGGCATCTCAATATAGAAATATTCAGCAAAAAGCGATTCCGTATTGTACAAAACCCGTAAAGCGGATTCAGCTTCCCAGTCGCCCCTGAGAGGGCGCATTTCAAAGGGGGCCAATTCTTCATAACCGGGAATCACAATAATCACTTTCGTACCTGGCTCAATGCCTGGGGCAAAAACAAACATCTTATTCCAAAAATCTTCGTTTTGACGCCAAATGCCGAAACGGATATTCTGGCTGTAAATTTGAGACACAACGCCCAAAACAATGAGTGGAATGGTGAAGATATTAACCCACTTCCGGGTTCTCATCTCACTGTTCTCTTCAAAGATCACCATCAACAGAGCTGAAACCAGGGCTACCAGGGCAATCGCCGCCCCCGGAACGGCTGCAAAGTTCACTCGGGAGCCATCCCCATAAAAGATTGGCTGCCAAAGGAAAATGACCGGGATATAACCCGCCGCCCAAAACAGGAAGCCTAACCCGGAAATCGATAGTAGGTCTATCACACTGTTCTTTCTCGGTAAATCCTCTTTGGGCTTCTGCGCCAATATAGCTCGGATCCTCTTCCAATTTATGAGAACGAACGACAGAAAACCTGCCCCCAAAACACCAAGAAAGGCCCAATACTTATAGGAACCGAAGGCCATAAAAATCACCCCAACCCAGTTATAGAGGAAGATAAACGCACCCTGCACATACCGGCCCAAAACGGTTGATAAACCGGATGTTGTAATCTCTAAATAGAAATCGGGGTTATTTAGCAGTGCGGGTTGGATGACAGCTCTCCATAAAATGAACAGGAGCGTTACCAACAATGTCGTCTGGACCCACCACCGTCTTTTTTTAGAAGCGGTTTTGTTAAAAACCAAAACCGACAGACTTACCAGCAGGACAAGGCCCAGCCCCGCTTCATAAGTTCCAAAACTGAGCACAATCAAGAGATTGGCCAGGATCAGCTCCCAACTTTTTCCGGACTCCAAATAACGGAGGATCAGGAATACGGCCAAAAGCACCAGCAGCAAAGCAAATGTGTTGATCTCGGTCACCAGCCAGGTTCGGGCATAATTAACGGGATAGATCAGAAAGATCAGGGCTGCGGGTAATGCCAGCCAGGGATAACGGCCAAAAGCACTCCGGATAATCAAATAGATCATTACAGCCGAGACGAAGATAAGTAGCCAATTGACAACATAATAAAGCGGAATGTTCAATTGAAATATCGGCGCCAGCAGGGCATAGAGAACCATCATAAATGGCCTGCGATCAGCCAAATTGACCAAGTCGAATGAGCCGAAAACAGTTGGCTCAATTAACATATTCCAATCATCGCTTCTCAGTGGCGGATTACTAAAAAACCTCAGATCGGCAATATAGACCAGTGATACAAGAAACAGGATGACAACCCAGCGATAGGGTTTGAGCTTCTCAGAAAGACTTTTTGTATTCATTTGTTTTCCTAATAAATTTCCCAATTTTATTTTTTCTGCTTTGTTTTACTTTCAAGCAATCTTAAACGCAAGCAAGGCAACACAAGCAAGCCTGCTTGCTTAATTACAGCGAACTTAACTGTCCCCGCGATGGGGATGGAATATTCTCACCGCAGTTTCCCTCCTACACGGCAAACCGATGATGGAGCTATGCGGACTATTCGCCCTTCAGCGCCTTCAACAGCAGCTCGCGGCTGGCTTTCGGGTCGGCTTTGCCGCGGGTTTCGCGCATCATCTGCCCCATGAACCAGCCAAACAGGCCTTCCTTGCCGCTGCGATAGCTGGCGACCTCGTCCGGGTTCGCGGCCAGGATCTTGTCGATCACAGCCAGCAGGGCTGAATCGTCGCTGACCTGCGCCAGACCTTCTTCCTCCACGATCTTCGCCGGGGATTTACCGGTCTCCTGCACCTTGACCAGCAGGCTCTTACCGGTGGCGTTATTGATCGCGCCGCCCTCCACCAATTTGATCACTGCGGCCAGGTCTTCCGGCTTCAACACGAGTTCATTCGCGCTCACCCCCAGGTCATTTTGCATCCGCAGGACCTCGTTCATGATCCAATTGGAAACCACTTTCGGGTCGCCGCCATAGGCCTTGACCGCCGCTTCGGTATATTCCGAGATCGGCCGATCCGCCGTCAGGATGTCCGCGTCATACTCCGGCAGGTCAAATTCGCTCATGAAGCGCGCCCGGCGTGCCAGCGGCAGTTCCGGCAGCGACGCCACCACCCCATCCCGCCAGTCGCCGGTCAGTTCCAGTGGGAGCAAGTCGGGCTCGCGGAAGTAGCGGTAATCCGCTTCGGTCTCTTTAGAGCGCATCATGGTCAGCTTGCCCTTGGCGTCGTCCCAATCCAGGGTCCAGGCTTCGATTTTGCCTCCCGTTTCGACCACTTCGATCTGGCGTTCAATTTCCTTGATAATCGCAGCCCGTACGGCTTCGATTGAGTTAACGTTCTTGATCTCGGTTTTGGTGTTCAGATGGGTAGCGCCTACCGGACGGATCGAAACATTCGCGTCACAACGCAGGTGTCCCTTTTCCATGTTCGCTTCCGAGATGCCGATCCAGCGCAGCAACTGGCGCAACCGGATCAG
>CAYUSC010000024.1:26834-28350 GCA_964447265.1 uncultured Candidatus Brevefilum sp. | reverse complement strand
TCCGGCTCATCCTCGCCCTTCTCAGGTTCAGGCAATTCCGCATCAGCCACGTTTACCAGCGGATGACCGTCAAATTCCTTCAGCCGCAGCAGCATAAAGGGATCCACCGGGTCCGCCAACACCAGCACCGGAATCTCAGCTTTGCGGAAGGCATCCATGTGAGGGCTGTAGCGCACGGCGCTGCGGTCTTCGCTCAGGAAATAGTAAATTTCCTTCTGATCCTCGCCCACCTTTTCGAGATACTCCGCCAATGAAACCCAGCCGGTCAGGTCCTGATCGGTGTGGAAGCGCAATAACGGGAAGAGCTTCTCAGGTTCCTCCTGCTCAATCGCCACGCCTTCCTTCAACCGGTCGCCATAGACCTCCCAAAAGTCTGCATATTTCTCCGGGTCCTCTTTACCCAGCGCCGCCAGCATATCCAGCGCCTTGCCTGTCACCAGTTTTTTCAGCAGCCCCATCACCCGGTTGGATTGCACGCTCTCGCGGGAGACGTTCAACGGCAAATCCTCCGAATCAACCACACCCTGGATAAAATTCAGATAGGGCGGCAGCAGGTCGGTATCAAACTCCCGGATCAGCACCTTACGGGCATAGAGCTTCAACCCCGGTTCGCGGCGGGGTGAGAAGACCAGGTTCTTGGGATTCTGCGGGATATAAAGCGCAGCATAAAGTTGAGCCGGCGCATCCACAGAAAGGTGTCCATAGGTCAGCGGATCGGTGAAGTCCAGTGTAAGTTGCTTATAAAATTCGTTATACGCCTCCTCCGTCACCTCGCGCGGGCTTTGCCGCCAGAGGGCCGTCTGCCGGTTGACCGGCTGCTCGTCATCGTTCAGATAGATCGGGTATTGAATGAAATCCGAATGACGCTTGAGCACCTGGCGCAGCCGGGATTCATCCAGAAATTCACTGGCATCCTCTTTAAGTTTGATGCGAACTTCCGTGCCCCGCGTGTCCTTTTCGGCGTCTTCAAGTGTGTAGGTATCCTCGCCGGTGGCGAACCAGGCCGCGGCTTTGGCCTCGGGATGATATGAGCGGGAAACCACCCGAATCCAGTCGGCTACCATGAAAGCGGAATAGAACCCCACCCCAAATTGTCCAATGATATCCGCCAGGTTCTGGTTCTTATCACCCACCGCTTCCACAAAGGCCTTCGCGCCGGAGCGGGCGATCGTGCCCAGATTCTCGGCGAGATCCTCTTTGGTCATGCCAATCCCGGTATCTTCCACGATCAGCAGCCCCTGGTCCACGTCGGTGTGGATCCGAATTTGCTGGGGCAGGTCCGGGTCCAGCACATCCCGGTCGGTCAGCATGGCGAAATCCAGCCGGGCGAGGGCGTCCGAAGCATTGGAGACCAGCTCGCGCAGGAAGATCTCGCGTTCGGTGTAAAGCGAATGGATCAGGATATTGAGCAGTTGTTTGGTTTCAGCCTTAAAGGGGACGGGCTGTCCCGGCGTATTTTGTTCTGACATCGGTTTCTCCCTTGATGGTAATGATTGCTAACATAGCTAATCATAAT
>CAYUSC010000024.1:23440-26734 GCA_964447265.1 uncultured Candidatus Brevefilum sp. | reverse complement strand
GAAGCAATCTCAGATTTCCGCCTTTCAAGGAAGCCGATAACGCCAACCATCAACCCTTAGATTGCTTTTTCGGCCTGTGGCCTCCTCGCATTGACTGAGGAATATCATTAACCTAATCCCCATTAACCCTTCTCCATAATCATCTATAATATAGAAAAGACCAATGGAGAAAGTAGTTCACTCATGAGCATTATGGAAAAGATCTTCGGCTACCCCGCCATCAATCAGCTGCCCGGCGGACAGAAACAGGAAGTCAAAAAGCTGTTGGATGACCTGGTCAGGATCGGTCAAATGGATGATTTCCTTTCGCTGCAACCCGGCGGCCCCTTCAATGTCCGCTGCCATCACACCCATGCCCGCCAGATCGGTGAACGCCTGAACGAGATCGGCGGCCTGAACCTGATGCTGGCGTCGCGGGCCTTTATCAAGAACAAGCTCAAAGCCACCCTGGCCGAACATCTCGATTACTGCTGGACCGATATCGGCGATTGGCAGGCTTAAGACGCATCCATTCCATTCCTAAGATTATCTTGGGTCAGCCTCTGCCGGACGTGATATCATGAATCATGATAGTGACTAATTCAAGAGAAAAAAAGGACATAATTTGATGAGTGAACAAGATTTAAACCCCCAAGAAGAACCCCGCGAGAACGACCCGCTTTTTCAGGCGCGGATGGAAGCCAAACACCGCAGCGACCGCCTCAGTTCACTGATCTGGGCGTTGATCCTGATCTGGGCCGGATTGGTCTTTCTGGCCGCCAACATCGGCTGGCTGAACGCCCTGAGCACATCCTTCACCCTGCCTGCCGGGCTTTCCTTTGCCGGGATGAGCACCTGGTCGGTGATCTTTCTCGGCGCTGGCGTACTGATCTTCCTCGAAGCCCTCATCCGCAGCTTCTCCAAAGCCTACCGGTCATCCACGGGTGGTAATTTCGTCCTGGCGGCCGTTTTCCTCGGCCTCGGCCTGAGCGCCATCTTTGGGTGGAATGCCGTCTGGCCTTTCGTGCTGATCGCGATGGGCGTCTCCGCCCTGCTGGGCGCACTGATCCACCGCTAACCACAGTTCTAACTCCAACCTGATCCAGCCTGTCCGTTTTTTGGGCGGGCGGTCAGGTTGGTTGCATTTAAACCGGCTTTTCCAAACCAATTCACCCTTCTTGAAGGCTGACCCAGCTATAATTTAATCAACCAAGGAACCAGGGCCAATGCCATCTGAAGAAATCTCTCTCATCCAACGCGCACAAAAGGGCGATGCCCTGGCTTTGGCGCGCCTGCATGACCAATACTGCCGGTGCGCTTATCGCTATTTCTATTACCGCGTGGATGACGAACAGCTTGTGGAGGATTTGACTGCGGGCCTCTTTATCCGCATGGGAGAGAGGATCAGCCTCTTCAAACCGGAGAGCGGGTCCTTCCAGGCCTGGCTCTACAGCCTGGCGCGCAGCCTGATGCTCGAAGAACTGCTCAAGCGGGGAATCCCCTACCAGAAAAGCAGCCTGTCCACCGCCAGAGCCATCTGGGGGCAGCCGGCTGTTTGGTTCAAGCACAGTCTGGCCCTGCTTTCTCCTGCGGAAAGGGATGTGATCGTTGGCAAGCTGGTTGAAAAGCGGCCCGCTAAAGCCGTCGGTCGTGAGATCGGTCATGCCGTTCACATCACCCTGGCCCTGCAGCTAAGCGCGCTGACCAAGCTCGCTCAAATTGATCAGGCCGATGAACAGACAGAGGAAAGAGAAAAAGATATCGCCCGCCAACTGGAAGAAGCCATTCTGTTCAGTCGAAATGGGCAACCGGTTGACAGTATCCTGATCCACTATCCTGAAAGTGCTGAAATCCTGGCCCCGCTCTTGATAAAAGCGCGGGAAATCCTTGATATGCCCAATCCCGAACCCCCTTCCCAGGCGCTGGCTGCCAGCAAATCCCAAATGATGGAAAGCCTGGACCGCAAGAAGACCCTCGGCGCGCAGCATAAAGAGGATGTAATGGGTCACCTCGGGTTGGGGATCCGCAAAAAACCGGGACGGAAGCTGGTTGCGGCAATCCTGATCCTCTCGGTGATCTTCATCCTGCTCAGCAGTCTGATCGTCTCGGCGATCTATGCCCTGCCCGGCTCCTGGCTCTACCCCGCCAAACTGCGCCTGGAAGAAACCCATATCCTGGTGACCTTTGACCCGATCGCCAAAGCCAAGCTGGCCGCCTATTACGAGCGGCTCCGGGTGGAAGATTTCCAGACCGCTGTCGAATTGGGACGCCTCACGGCGACGGAAGCGCAAGCAACAATGACCGCGATGCCCACAGCAACGCCGATCAGTCAGTAAATATCCAATTATTCGTATCGTGAAAATTTACTCGGGTGCAGATTCCACCAAAGCCTGCCGCCGGATCTCGCCCAACCCTCTTCCGACCAACACCCCCACCGTGACCACAAAATAGGCGCTGAACAGCGCGGCCTCAGCCAGATAGCCCAGCTTTGGAACGATCAGGAAGGCCAGGGCGACCTTGCCCAGCATTGCGAAGAAACTGACCTTGAGGGGCAGTTCCGCCTTGCCAAAAGCCAGCAATAACGACCGATCCCAGAAGAAGATATTGGCAATCCCAAAGCCGATCAGAATCACCAGCAGCACTTCATAAGCCGGCCCGTAGGCTTCCTTGTAGATATAGATCGTCCGGCCGAAAAACGACCAGGGGGAGAAGAGCAGCTGCCGTCCCAGCAGCAGCAAGCCCACCGCCACCGCACCGGTCCAGACGCCGGCGATCGCCGTCACCCGCCCAAGAAGTTGCTTGAGCTGGGCCCACTGCTTCCTGACCACATGGCGGGTCATCTCGGGGAAGGAGGTGCTGATGAAGGGTGTGATCGGCATCACCATCAGGTTGATCACCGCCAGGGCCACCTTGAAGTAGCCGCCCACCGAAGTGTCAAAGAAATAACTTACCCAGAGCACTTCGCTATCACGGGCGACCAGGGTGATCGTGCCGCTGAAGTTACTGCTGATGGCAAAGCGCGCCATCGGCTTGAAGGGCGGCAGGTTGCCGCGCATCGGTGTGCGCCACCATTTTTTGCCCAGGCTTCGCGGCAGCCAATATAAAGCCAACAGCACCGGCCCGATCCCCAGAACCATTTTCCCGGCCAGATAAACCAGCATCACCTGGAAGATTCCGCCATCACTGACAAATACCAGCACGAACAACCCGGCTGTAAGCAAACTTTGCAGCAGGTTCAACAGAGCCTGCGAGCGGAAATGCCCGGTCACCTGCAGCGCGCCGGTGGCCGTTTCGGTCATCATATTACCCAGAATG
>CAYUSC010000024.1:0-23430 GCA_964447265.1 uncultured Candidatus Brevefilum sp. | reverse complement strand
CAGGAATAATGAGCGGGTGGTAGGGTCTTTGGCAAAGGTTGCCGCTCCCCAGTTTGAGAGTAAGACCAGCACGCCATAGGCCAACAGCGACGTGACAAATTCGGTCAGGGCCGCGGCCTTGAGCACAGCGGCAGCCTCCTTGCGTTTATCCTCCGCCAGGAAGCCCCCCATATAACGCACCACAAAATCCGCCATCCGGAAGGAGAGCAGACGATTGATATTGGTCACAAAGCTGATCACCACGCCCAGCGCGCCAAAGCTGGCCACACCCAACAAATTGGCAGTGAGGATGCTCAGGACCGCGCTGACGGCCTGACTGCCAAAAAGGTAGGCGGAATTGCCCACAACCTTTTTGAGTACCACATCCTTCCCCCAGGATTTCAGACTGGAGAAGAATTTTTTCATGGGGTTTCGATCTGGCTGGCCCAATCCCGCTCCTGCATGTACCAATCCACCAGGTTGGTCATCCCCTGATCGAGGCTGACCTGCGGCTCCCAGCCGAGAATTTCTCTGGCGCGGGAAATATCTGCATGGTTGGTGGTTACATCTGCGGGATGAAAGTCCGTATGGACGATCTGCGCCGGTTTTCCGATCCGGTCTTCCAGCTTCTTAATCATTTCATTGACCGTGATCACCTCATGGCCGCCCAGGTTGATGATTTCATAGCCAACCGGTTTGAGCGCCAGGATCGTGCCACGGGCAATGTCATCCAAATAGGTGAAGCCGCGGGATTGCTCACCGTCGCCATTCACCACCACAGGCTCGCCTTCAGTGATCCACTTACAGAAGCGGAACATCACCATTTGAGGGCGTCCGGCGGGGCCATAGACCGTGAAAAAGCGCAGGATGGTCACATCCAGGCCATAGAGATGATAATAGGCATAAGCCAATGCTTCAGCGCCCTTCTTGGTGGCGGCATAAGGCTGCAGGGGGTGATCGGTTTCGTCGGTTTCCTTATAAGGTGGTTTGCCCAAATTGCCATAAACGCTAGAAGAAGAGGCCTCCACGAATTTGGGGATATCATGCTTGCGGCAAAGTTCCATCATATTCAGCACCCCGGTCATGTTGGTCTCAACATAGATCCAGGGGTCCGAAAGGCTCAACCGGGTTCCCGCCCAGGCGGCGAGGTTGATCACCCCGGCCACCTTTTCGGGAAGCCAGGCATCCAGCGTATCGATAATGGATTTCTCGGAAATATCCAGTTTCTGAAAATGGAAGCGCTCGCGTTTCAGCAGCTTGCCCAGACGGTAATCCTTCAAACGAACGTCGTAGGCGTCATTCATGTTATCGACGCCATAAACCTCGTGGCCATCTTCCAACAGGAATTCAGCCACGCGTGAGCCGATGAAACCGGCAACGCCCGTCAGGAGATAAGCGCTCATCAGAGCCGAACCACCTTCGGGCTGGCTTTACCCTTTGCGCCGAGGGCATTGCGGGTGTCAACGATCATCCCCGCGGCCGCAAGGATCGCGTCATAGTCATAGCCGCTGTGATTCGTGATGATCGCCACACAATCCACATCAGCCACAGCCTTCATCAGATCCGGAACGCTGTCCAGCACGATATTATCGTGGTGCAGATGGGGGATAAAGGGATCGTGATAGCTCACATCGGCGCCCTTCTCCTGCAGGAGATGGATCACATCCAGCGCCGGGGATTCACGCAGGTCGTCAATATCGGGCTTATAGGCCACGCCCAAAACCAGCACCTTGCTGCCGTTGACCGGTTTCCTGACCAGGTTGAGTGCATCCTGGATCTTGGTCAGGGTATAACGCGGCATATTGGTGTTGATCTCGGAAGCCAGCTCAATGAAGCGGGCATTGTAATTCAGGGATTTCAACTTCCACGATAGATAGAGCGGATCGATCGGGATGCAGTGACCGCCCAGGCCGGGGCCGGGGGTGAACTTCATGAAGCCAAAGGGCTTGGTGGCGGCGGCGTCAATCACTTCCCAGACATCGACATTCAGCCGGTCGCACATGATCGCCAGTTCGTTCACCAGGCCGATGTTGATCATCCGGAAGGTGTTTTCAAGCAGCTTGGCCATCTCGGCCACCTCGCAGGTGGACACCGGGACGATGGTCTCCAGTGCCTGACCATACCAGTTCGCGGCGACTTCGCTGCAGGCGGGGGTGATCCCACCGATCACCTTGGGCGTGTTGATCGTGGTCCAATCCTCGCGGCCGGGGTCCACCCGTTCGGGGGAGAAAGCCAGGAAGAAATCCTCACCCACCGTCAGGCCGCTGACCTTTTCCATTTCGGGCAGGATCATCTCGCGGGTCGTACCGGGATACGTACTGGATTCGAGCACAATCACCATACCGGGATGGAGATATGGCGCCAGTGATTTGCTGGCGGAGGCGATGAAGGACAGATCCGGGTCACCGGTCTTGCGCAGGGGGGTGGGCACGCAGATGGAAACGGCATCCACCTCAGCCAGTTTGGCGTAATCTGTGGTCGCGGAAAGTTTGCCCGCATCCACCAAAGCCTTGACCTTGGCCGTTTCCACATCGAGAATATAGCTCTCTCCCCGATTGATGGCAGCGACTTTATCCGCCAATGGGTCCACACCCACCACATCAAAGCCAGCCTCCGCAAAGGTCACAGCCAGAGGCAGCCCAACATAACCAATCCCGATCACGCCGATTCGCGCGGTGCGGTTCTCAAGTTTTTCGATCAGTTTTGTTTTTGTATCACTCATTTTCATGTCCTTAAATGCAATTCACAACCGGAAAGGCAATTTTATCATAATCACCTAAGGTGCTTATCTTACTCCATAAGCCCTAAAATAGGCTTAATTGTTCTGCACCGTTATCCTCAACGGCGCTCTCTTCTTCGATGGGTTCACTCAAAGCAGCCAGATCAGGGTTGTTACGGCGAGTTTTCTGGGCCTGGGCGATCATTTCGGGAAGCTTGGCGAAGTCCTGCTTGACCACCTCACGGAGTGAGGGCTGGTGCAGGGCTGCGGCGGGATGATACATCGGCACAATCATCCGACCGCCCGACCAGAACGGCTTGCCATGAATGCCGGATATCTTCCCGTTATTGATGAAATGGCCCATGGAAAAACGCCCCAGGGTCACGATCACGTCCGGGTTGATCGCGGCAATCTGGTGATCCAAATAGGGTTTGCAGGCATCCAGCTCCTCCACCTGAGGGTCACGGTTGCCTGGGGGCCGACACTTGACCACATTGGTGATGAAAACATCCTCACGTTTCAACCCGGCATCCGCCAACAGCTCATCCAGAAATTGACCGGCCGCGCCGACAAATGGCAGGCCCTGGACGTTTTCATGGAAGCCCGGTCCCTCGCCGATGAACATGATTTCGGCCTGAGGGTTACCGGAACCAGGGACAGCCTTCTCGCGGGAAAACTGCAGGTCGCAACGGGTGCACTCAGCGGTCTGTTGAACAATTTGCCTGAGGATCTCTTCAGTGGTCAATATCAACCTCCTTCGGTCTCAATCGGGTTACCTTCATTTCTCATCATCCGTCAAAAGTTCAGCCAGACGGTCCGGGTTCAATTCCATCAGGGTCATTAAAATAGCGTCTTCGTGGGTGTCATGATAATACGCCTTGCGAATACCAACTTCTTCAAAGCCAAATTGAGTATACAGTTTCTGTGCAGCCTGATTGCTTTCCCGGACCTCCAGAAGAGCCTGCCTCGCTCCGCTCTCATAGGCCACTGCCAGGGCCTGGGCCAGCAGTTGACGGGCCACCCCATGCCGGCGGAAAGCGTCGCTCACCGCTAGGGTGGCCACATGGGCTTCATCCACCACCAACCAAACCACAATCGAACCTACCAGAATGGGTTTCAGGCCGGAAGTGGTCAGCTCAGCAATCCAACAGATCGAATGGGGGTTACTGGTCAGTTCATAACGGAATGCATCTTGGGGCCAGGGGGTCAGGAAAGAATCCCGGTCCAGCGCTTCAACTTTCGGCAGGTCCGAGAGGTTCATAGGTCGCAGGACAAGCTGCGTTCCGCCAGCCGCGCCGACCATCTCGTCCTACGCCGGGGTTGTGTTGACTGTACTCAGGTAAATCGGAGCCAGGGTGACAGGATCATCGACCCGATCGCTCATCAACCGGTCCCAGCCGATCTCGGCCAGGTAACCCGCCCTCCGCAGACAGCGCGCCGGTGGAGCCAGCATGGCGTTCTTCCACCGCCGCCCTAAAACGGTCCGGGCTTCTTCGGAAAGTTCCCCGGCAATCAGGGTGGGTGCGGAAATCGTCTTAACCAAATCGGATGCGGCAATGGCTTCCGCTTCATGTTGAGGATGCCAAGCGCCGCCCTCCACCAGATAGGTAACATAAGCTAAACGGGTCCGTCCGGCATGCAGGACTGCGATCAGGGGAATTTCATCCAGGGGTTGGGCCGCCGCCAGAATATCCAAAGAGGGCACGCCTACCAGTGGGATTTTCAACGCCAGTGCAAGCCCCTTAGCGGCTGCCACGCCGATTCGCAGACTGGTGAACGAGCCGGGGCCAATCGCCACGGCGATGCCGGTCAGCGCGCTCGGTTGGGTGCCCGTCCGCTCGAAAAGCTGATCAATGGCCGGGGCTAATTCCACCGTATGGTGGTGCTGGCTTTGCCAGGTGGTTTCATAAAGCACAGAAAACCCGTCATACAACGCCAGACTGATCCAGGATGTTGACGTATCAATTGCCAATAACACTAGAAAGCTCCATATAACTTGCGGCGCACATTTTCGACCATGGTCTCAAAATGCTTGCCCTTGGGATTCAGCATCATCGCGCGGTGCCCCATGCCGGTGTAATCCAGCCGGATCCATAGCAGTTCTTCGGGCAAAATCTCGCGAATTCGCTCAGCCCATTCAATCACCACCGGCCCACGGGACAGCATCTGGTCGAAATCCAGGATTTCGGCGTCAAAAGTGCCTTCCAACCGGTAGGCATCCATATGGGAAAGCCGCTGCTGATCCGCCCGCCGATATTCATTCACAATGACATAAGTGGGGCTGGAAACAGGGTCCAAAGCGCCCCAACCCTGGGCAATCCCCTGCATCAAGGTGGTTTTGCCGGAGCCCAAATTGCCTTCCAGCGCGATCAAATCCCCAGGGCGCAGATAACCGCCCAGGTGGATACCCAGCCGGCGGGTCTGATCCGGGCTGTGGCTGAAAAATTCAAAGTTACGGTCATCTAAGATCGGCATAGGTGTCTTCTACAATCATATCAGATTCAATCGCCATAGACAGCATCAATAATCCTCTGGGCGATATCATAGGAGGCATTCGGCATGGCCAATCGCTTTGATGTGGCAGCCATCGCTTTCAGGACATCCGGATTTTCAGTCCAGTGACGCAAAGTGGTGAGGACCTCGTCCACAGTCGGCGCCCAGACCCCGGCATTCTCGTTGAGCACATAGTCCACATTGCCCTTTTCCTGCCCGGGCATCATGGAATAAAGAATGATCGGCAGCCCGGCGATAAAGGCTTCCGAAATCGTGCCAGGGCCGGCCTTGGAGAGCAAAATATCAGCCGCATTCATCAAGTCAGGCATGTTATCCACAAAACCGTAGATAAAAGTCGTGGTCTGTAAATCCGCATTTTCCAGGCTGTTCCTCAGCGCTTCGTTGCGTCCAGCAATCACAGCCAATACGAGGTCCATCCCTGCCTCGTCCACGGCGCGGACCGTCTCTTCCACCGGGCCCATCCCATCGCCGCCGCCCACAATCAGCACAACGGTTTTATCCTGGGGCCAGCCCAGCATCTCCCGCAATTCCTGTTTGGAAGCAGTCTGCCGCCGGAATTTATCCGCAATCGGCTGACCGACAATTTCCATTCGGTCAGGGTCAATCCCAATCCCAATCCCGCGCAGCTTTGCCACCTCAGTCGGCGTCATGATCAAGGTCGCTTTGTTGTCATACCAAAAGGCATGCGTGCTGACCATGTCGGTGATCACGGTCATAAAGGGGACATGGTCATCGCCCAAGGCGCGCAGAATCGGGGTATTGATGATGGGATGAACGGATAGAAATAAGTCACAGGGGTGTTCCTGCACCAGGCGTTCCGTGGACTTACGGATATACGGCCAGAGGACATCCTGCACCAGTTTGCTGCGCCATTTGCCGTTGCTGAGCTTATATCCCAGCTCCCAGAGGTCCGGCACCTGCGCCATCGGCGCATAAGTGGTCACGGCCAGGTCGAAGGGCGGTGGGGCATATTCCACAAAGAAATCCAGCATCTCCGTGGTCACTTTTCCGGGGTGGTAGATATCCAAAGCTTCAATGATCGCCCGGGCGGCGCTGCGATGACCTCCGCCGGTATCAGAGAAAAGGAAAAGGATATGCGGAATATCAGCCGTTTTCCGAGTCATTTTCACTGCCTTTGCGAACGATAGTCTTCATCCGGTTCTTCAACGAACGGCGATCCAGCATGATCCGGTGGCCGCAGGTCAGGCATTCCAGACCAATATCCGCACCCAACCGCACCACCTGCCACTCATAACCGCCGCAGGGGTGAGCTTTGCGCAGGCGCACAACATCACCGAGTTCAAGGTCCTGTAACACGTTTTGGATTATACCATTGGGCTGAAAAAGGCTGCACTAAGAGCGTTGATCTCAGACGGCTTGCTCCGCCAGCAGCTCCTGCAAGCGGGGATGCTCCGCATAAAAACCGCGATAGGCCGGCGGCAGAAGCGCCGCGATCCGGCACATGATCTCATCCGTGCATTGGTTAAGCCACATCTGGCGATTCTCACGGTCAAATTCCGGCAGATGATATGGTTTTCCAATCGTAATAAATACCTGGGCGCGTTTTATCTTCAGCAAGCTGGATTTGATGAATTCCGACCCCACAATCCCCACCGGCACGATCGGCACGTTCGCTCGGGCTGCCAGCAAAGCTGCTCCCTGCTTCCCCTCCAAAAGGCCGCGAGTTTCCTTGCTGCGGGTTCCTTCCGGGGCAATCCCCAGAATCGCCCCCAGTTTGAGATATTCCAGCGCCTGCCGCACGGCTGAAAAATCCGTGTTCTCCCGATCCATCCAGACGATATTACCAATTTTCTCCAAGGCCCATTTGAAAAAAGGCTTTTTGAAATATTTCTTGGCGACAATCGCCACGACATCCGTCCGGTCGGTGGTCGCCAGCAACAGGGGTGTGTCCATCAGGCTGAGGTGATTGGTCGTCAGGAGGATGCTGCCTTCTTTGGGCAGGTTTTCCGGGTTGATAACATTAAATTTGGTCACTTTCTTGACCAAAGTCCGGAGCAACGGCAGCAAGGGGGGCATACGCAGAGTCGTGGTTTCCATACAGGGTTCTTTCAATATTTTTAATTTGTCGGGCTGGGTGATTCCAACTCGGCCTGATTCAGATTAACATTCTCTGACGCTGATTGCGTTTTTTGAAAATGGCGGTTGATCAGATAAAGGATCAAAATTTGAAGCAGTAAAAGGAACAACAATGGCAGGTAGTAAAGGATTTGCTGCCAAACCGTCACGTCCGAGCCGAAAATCAGTTCCGGCGCCACGCCGCCCGCCATCGCCAGGGTATTCCACACTCCGTGCGTGGTGATTGCCAACACCAGCATCAACGCCAGGAAAGGCCACTTCCCCTTTCGCCAGGCACGTGCCAGGCCCCATCCCACCAAACCGGAACCAAACATATGCAGCACGCCGGTGCCCGCCCGACCAATCGCCATCGTCAGCCAGTCCTGAGACGTGGCGACATTCGTGAAATACAGCAGGTTTTCCATCAGGGCAAAGCCGGCGCCGCTGAGCAGCCCGGCGACAAAACCTTCCTGATCGGTCAGGTTTCTGCCAACCAGGCTCCAGAGAGCAATCGGTTTGAGGATTTCTTCAATCAGGGGAACCAGACCGCTGATCGCTGCGAGCAGGCCAAAGATCACCATTGGGTGCGTCAACAGCTCATTCAGCATTTCGTCTGTCAGGCCGGTTGCACGGATATTCGCAAGCTGATCCGAAAGGTCGGTCAGAGTTTGGGCAAAGGTGGGGAAAACGGAGGCAAGAACGACAAGCAGGATAAACACAAGCACACCCACCGCCAACAGGGCGATCCCCTCCAGAATGATGATCAGGAAAGGCGTGATCGTCAGGCTGAAGCCAAAGATCCGCCATTTTCGGTCGATGGAACCGGCGGACAATTTACGCTGCGCCAGAAAATAAGCCCAAACGACGGGAATCACCGCCACCAGGATATTGACCGGGCCGAGGATAAAGGCCGCCAATCCCGGATTACCGGCAATCAGCCAACCCAGCGCAATCACAGCCGGCCAGACCAGGACCGAAACCAGGACCAAAATCCTGATCCAGGGTTTATGGCCGTCCAGCCAAATGGGCGCGGGTTTATCGCAAAGCCGGTTGATGCTGAGCCAGAGGGTGGGTACCAATAACAGAGCGGAAAGTAAAGACGCCCAGACCAGCAGACTGTTGGATACATTTTCAATCGTGCCGGTCTGGGATTCAATAAGTGAAACCAACCAAAAAATACCAATGCCAAACGCCTGGAGCAGGAAATAGAGAATACCCAGGGCGCTGAGGATCAGCGCCAGGATTGTCTGCCAGCGTTTCTCAGGCGAATCAGTCATGGTCGTCAGGTCAGTTTCCTAAAGTTCAGTTTTCAATGATCTCAATCGAGTTGATCACCGTGGCGCCTTCAAAATCCATCGCCGTGTCAGGATCGCGCAGGGCGATCGAATCCAGGACGGAAAGACTGCCATCCTGCACCTGACCGAAGATCGTATAGCTGCCATCCAGATCGGTTGTCGGTCCCAGCGTGATAAAGAACTGGCTGCCGTTTTGATCCACACCGGAATTCGCCATGCCAACCACACCGGCCTTATCAAAGGAAAGGCCTGCATCAGTCTCGTTGGCGAACTTATAGCCAGGGCTGATCACGCCGTAACCCGAAGGATCACCGGCCTGAGCAACGAAGTCCTCGAGGACTCGATGGAAATAGACGCCATCATACCAGCCGTTTTCCGCCAGGAAGATGAAGTTATTGACGGCCATCGGCGCCGCTTCGATATTGAGATCAATCCTGATCTCGCCCGCGGAAGTATCGAGGACGGCTGTGTAGGACTTGCCTGGGTCAATCACCCAACTGGGGCAATCCTCATAACCGGCATATTCGTAAATCCCAACCAGAGCAAACAGATCAGGGTTGCTGTCTTTATAAATATGATCATTGATGATCACGAAAGGTGTGTAGTGCAGACCAAGGTCCAACAGTTCATTGGTCCGCTCCTGCAGAGCGTTCAATACTTCTGTGTCATAGATGTCGGCATTGAACTGATCCAGATCCAGGCCTAAAGCCTCGGCCTGTTGGTTCGCCCAATCGAGGAATTCTTCATCGGTGTAGTAAAACCAAACGGATTGGTTCTCAAAGAGGATGTCATACATCTCCCAAAAAGCGCCCTGGTTGCCGGCAGCCTTGCCCACCATGGATGACAAATAGGCTTTGTCATGGATGGAAGCCAGCGGCATGTCGCGATAGATCACCCGAATGGAATTCGGGAAAGCATCCAGCAAGGCCCGCAGGTAGTAGGAGTAATTGGCGCAGGCGGAACACTGGAAATCCGCATATTCAACGATCGTGATGGGCGCATCCGGATTACCGCGAACCCAATCTTCATCGCTGACCGCGGGAAGCTGGTCAACAACTGCCTGGTAGGTCACGGCTTCTTCCGAAAGCTCATAGTCATAGACTGTCGTACAGGGCATCAAACCCGTCAGGGCTGCACTTTCCGTTTCAGTGATAGCCGCAGTGGGCTCTGTCGTGGGTGTGGCCTGTGGGGTACAGGCAGATACCAGTAAGACACCCAGGATTAATACAAACATTATTTTCTTAGGCATAAACACCTTCCTGAACTTTTATTGATTTTCTTTTCCAACGGGGGTTCATTTTTCCGGTGGAAGCGTTGTTTATTATGGCAAACGATCCAAGATAGCTTGCTGCATGGATTGCTGCACCTGTTCTTTACTCCGGGCTGCATCAACGATGGCCCAACGATCCGGCTCAGCCCCTGCCAGGGTCAGATAGCCCTCGCGGACCCGGCAATGGAACGCCTCAGCATAAGCATCCAGCCGGTTCCATTCCGAATCATTATCAACCTTCCGCTGCATACCCTCCTTGACAGGGATATCAAGCAGCAGGGTCAAATCCGGCTTTAGGCCGCCTGTGGCGTAATTGACCAGGTAAGTCAGCGTTTCCAGATCCGTCTGATGCCCATAGCCCTGATAGGCCAGGGTGGAATCGCCAAACCGGTCGCAAATCACCACCTTCCCGGCAGCGAGTGCGGGGCGGATCACTTCTTCAACATGCTGTGCACGGGCCGCCTGGAAAAGCAGGATTTCCGTGCGAGGCACAATGGAGATATTCTTAAGGTTCATCAGGACCTCACGGATCTGGTCGCCCACATCCGTACCGCCAGGCTCACGAGTAACCACTACATCATACCCCTTAGAGCAAATAAATGCTTTCAATGCAGGGATTTGCGAGGTTTTTCCGCTGCCTTCGGGTCCTTCCAGGGTGATAAACATATTTAATCCCTAAATATTCTGACGTGGCGATTGGGTTCTTTCCCATAGGAATGAGAAATCAATTCAGCTTCCCTGGCCATTTCATGCTGTAACCGGCGGATGGTCGCCGAAGCGGGCTGTAAGTCCACCCAGCGTTCACCGTTGAGCACGGCCTCAATCGCCGCCTGAGTTTGATCCACAATGGCGGCTTCCCGCGGGGAAGCACCTGGCGTTGTGGAGAGGTTGAACAAATCCACCAGGAACTGCTCCATCTGCTGGCTTGTGTTGGAACGCAGCACAAAGATCGGCAGTCCCAGTTGTTCGGCTTCCACCACAGGCTGCTGGCGTTCACGGTAATAGCGGCGCAAGGTCAGGAGCGCATCCGCTTCTTTCAGGCTGCGCACGATCCGGGCCGGGACGTTGAACTGCTTGGCCGCATCCAGCAAACGATTGCGGGCCACGCCATAGGGATAGATCGCGATCTGTTTCGGGGCCGGTTTCGATTCCTCGGCCAGAGGCGCGGCTGGCGCACTTTCTTCAAATTCCACTTCGCTTCGGGCCTGGCGTTTGCCGTTACCCGAGCGGGAGAAGGGCGCTGTGTCGCCTTTGCTGTTGCGGTTCAGGGCCTGAGCGGCCGTGCCGGGCGGTGTCGCCGAAGGGCGTTGAATGTGAATTTTATTATCCTCATCGCGATAACGGATTTCCGGCGGCAGAGGATATCCCCGCAGGAGGGCATCCACCGCGGCCGAGACGTCTTTTTGCACGGCGATCCGATCCCGGTCCTGGATCTCCACCAGCATGTCGAAAGTTGCGGGCGCACGGCGTTCCAGAACGGTCTTCTGGGTGCCGCGACGGCGGGCCTCGTCATCCGAGAGGGTAACGGATTCAATCCCGCCAACCAGGTCGGATAAGGTGGGGTTCAGGAGCAAATTCTCCAGTGTGTTGCCGTGGGCGGTGCCGATCAGTTGAACGCCGCGTTCATTGATCGTCCGGGCAGCCTGGGCTTCCAGTTCCCGGCCAATCTCATCAATCACGATCACTTCGGGGTTGTGGTTCTCCACCGCCTCGATCATCACCTCGTGCTGCAGGGAAGGCTTGGCCACCTGCATCCGCCGAGCTGCGCCAATTGCCGGGTGGGGCACATCCCCGTCACCGCCGATTTCATTGCTGGTGTCAACGATGATCACCCGCGCCGAATCCGCCAGGATCCGGGCCGCTTCCCGCAGGATGGTGGTCTTACCCACGCCAGGCCGTCCCAAAATCAGGATGCTGGCGCCGGATTCGATCAGGTCCTGAATGATATCCGAGGTGCCATAAACAGCACGGCCGATCCGGCAGGTCAGCCCAACCACATCGTTGTGGCGGTTACGGATCGCCGAGATCCGGTGCAAAGTGCGTTCAATGCCGGCGCGGTTATCGGCGTCGAACTCGCTGATGGCCTTGGTGATCTCCTTGATATCCTCATAAGTGATTTCCTGATTGCTGAGGGCCACTTCACGCTCCACAAAACGCGCTTTGGGCAGCCGCCCCAGGTCCATCACAATTTCAAGGAGGTTTTCGCTGTCGTCCAATTCCCGCACTCTGTTAGAGATGTGCTGTGGCAGGACATCCAGCAGCAAATCCAAATCGTCTGTAATTTTTTGATGCTCTAACATATATTTCTTCAATTTCTTACCTTAGAACTATCTACCATGTGTATCAGGTAAACGCAATTAAGTATTTTATCCGATTTTTATTAATAATCTAATAATTAATCGTCGGGGATTTGCACAAAGGGTCAATGCTGATCATTATGGATCGGCGCAACGGGCAGATGAGGGTTTACCGTACCATTTTCAAGGGCGCCAAAGGCCAGGTCCGCCGTGACAGGCTGGCGATAAGCCAGATATTTGACCAACAACGCCTCTTCCAACCCCCGCTCACCATCCAGGAAATCGAGCGCGGTTTCCACCCAGGGTTGGTAGGACCGGGCAACGACATAGACCGGACGCCTGTTCCTTTCCGGCAAGTCCTGGATCATCCGTCCCAGCAACGCCGAAAATTCCACCGTGGACTGCGGGTGGATGAACGGCAGCACCCAGATTCCAATCGGGCCGTATACCAGGTCCGCAAAAGCCTGCAATTCTCCGCCCTCATCATAGAACACCAATCCCAGCATTTCAAGCCGGGTCAGGGGTTCCACCGGCTGGATTAAGGGGGGAACCAGCGCCTGGTAGAGCACCCGCATCGCCTGGATATCGCTGCTGTTCCATATCCGCCAATGACCTTCCCCTCCGCTAGTCGCGTCAATGTCTCCCTGGAAACGGTACAGCCGCTGTTTACCGAAAACCCGGAAACCCGCCTGGCGGATGGCCGGATAGATGAGAGAGTCCGGCGCCAGTTCCGCGATCACCTGCTTGGCGCCCCAGCCTCCGGCTTCTTTGCACAGGCCTTCCAAAAGAATGGTCAATTCATCCTGTTGGGCCTCACCGGCCAGGACGAATTGGATCTGGGCACTGGAAATCTGCGAAGATTGATGGACCTGCCCCACCGCCTTCCGGTCGCCATCCTCGTCAACGAACGCACCGGTGAAAGTATTTTCGGCCGGGCTGAACGACGAGAGGACGCTGTACCAGGAAAGGGGAAAACCGCGGGTCAGCATCTGGATATTATCCAGACTTTCGGCCTGGCGGCGGTGACGGAGGATGTAGGGCCAATCATGCCAGTAGATCGGACGGATGGCTATGCTGCTAACTCCAGAAAATATTGATGAAACCGGGTGTCGGGGGTCAATTCGGGATGGAAGGAGGTCGCCAGCAGTTTACCCTGCTGCGCGGCCACGATCCGCCCATCGGGCAGGTCCAGCAGGACCTTGGCCCTGCCAAACACTTTGCTGATAATCGGCGCCCGGATAAAAACGGCGTGATAGGGGATTTCTTTACCCTCATTAAGGAAAGGCGCAGGCAGGTCAACTTCAAAACTATCCACCTGACGGCCAAAGGCGTTTCGTTCGACTTCAATATCCATCAGGTTCAGAAGCGGCTGATCGCGCTGGGCGTCCTTTGAAAGGAAGATCGCGCCGGCGCAGGTACCCCAGATCGCCTTCTCGCGGCCGAATTCCCGCAGGGGTTCCATCAGGTCATAGGCCACAGCCAGTTTCCCAATGGTGGTGGATTCGCCCCCGGGGATAATCAGCCCGTTCAAGCCGTTCAGGTGGGCGGGCAGCTTCACCAGCCGCGCGGCCACGCCCAGTTCCTGAAGGACCGTGTAATGTTCACTGAAATCGCCCTGTAAGGCGAGAATCCCAATTTCCATCCAGGCTTGCTTACCAACCGCGTTGGGCGATCAGCTCACCTTCCGGAATGCTTGAAATTTGGCGGCCAACCATCGGTTCACCCAGGTTACGGCTGACCTCGGCCAGAATGGCGGGATCATCAAAATGGGTGGTGGCTTTTACGATGGCATTGGCCCGTTTGGCGGGATCGCCGGACTTGAAGATGCCGGAGCCGACAAAAACGCCATCAACGCCCAACTGCATCATCAAGGCGGCATCGGCGGGGGTGGCAATGCCACCGGCGGCGAAGTTGACGACGGGCATCCGGCCCAGATCACGGGTTTCCTTGACCAGGGCATACGGCGCGCCGATTTCCTTCGAGAAGGTCATCAGTTCATCTTCGGGCATATTTTGCAGTCGGCGGATCTCACCGAGAACGGTGCGGGCGTGGCGAACGGCCTCGACCACATCGCCTGTGCCGGCCTCACCCTTCGTGCGGATCATTGCGGCGCCCTCGCCAACCCGGCGCAGTGCTTCGCCCAGGTTGCGGCAGCCGCAGACAAAAGGTACCTTGAAATCGTGTTTGAAGATATGGTTGGATTCATCAGCCGGGGTGAGAACCTCTGATTCATCGATGTAGTCCACACCGATCGATTCGAGGATCTGCGCTTCAACAAAATGCCCAATCCGGCATTTCGCCATGACCGGGATTGAAACCGATTCCATGATCTTCATGATCAATTCAGGGTCGCTCATCCGGGCAACGCCGCCATCTGCGCGAATATCGGCTGGGACGCGTTCCAGAGCCATCACGGCCACTGCGCCGGCATCTTCAGCGATCTTTGCATGATCGGCGGTGACCACATCCATGATCACGCCGCCTTTTAACATTTGGGCAAGCCCTTTTTTGACGTTAAATGTTGCGACCTGTTGTTCCATTAACACCTCCACGTGTTGGTTACACTCGGATTCTACCACGCCGGAGGTTGTCGGACAATGAAAAATGCCACCTTCCAGGACTGAAAAGTGGCATTCATTATCAATAGGTGAATAACTATGACTTAGAGGTCATCCATGAAGCGGGAATCATCGAGGGCGTTCTTTTTTGCGGGTTTGTCATCCACTTCCGAAACCTGCTGATCAGCCATCACATCCCGTCGTTCCGCGGCTTCGGCGGCGGCCAGTTCAGCGGCAGAGGCGCGTTGGGTCATAGACCACTTACCGCAGTTATCGCAGCGATCCAGACTGCCCATCACCAGCTTGATCCCCCAGAGATGGCGGGGGAAAGGCCGCCCACACTTGGGGCAAACCGTCCCACCCAGCATGCCGTAATTTCGCGGCTCACCGGGTTCATAGGAATTACGTTTACCCTTGAGCATCACACCCTGGATCAACGCAACGGCCAACAACGCCACCACCACCGTTCCCCCAATCCCGCCCACGATGGAGATCACCTGTTTACGCTCATCCTCCGGGCTGACAAAATTGTATTGCAGGGAGGAAGTCAGCGCTGTGGTGCCATCGATCAGGGTATATTCGGCCGTCAGAAGGTGCAGACCAAAGCCGTAATCATCGGTCTGGAATTGGTACTTGAACGGGGCTGCATCAATAACGGCAATCGAGCTGCCGTCAATCAGGAAATTCACTTTTTCAACCTGGGTTTCATCACCGGTCAGGCTGATCGTAAACGTTCCACGGATATTGATGCCGCCGCCATAGCCAAAGTTGCGGGTCAGATGGATGCTGTAACCTTCACTCTGAGCCTGAACAGGCCCAGCCGCCGCGCCCAGCAGCGTCACCACCAGCATCACAGCAAAAAGGAGTTTTGAGTAGTTTTTCATAGTTTATTCCTGATTATTTCCACCGGGTCAGGATCTTCTCACGCTGGAAGATCGAAGCGCCCAGGTAAATCAAACCGACATCCAATAAAGCCATGCCGCCGATAAAGCTGAGCATGGTCAGTACATTGATCACAATTAAACCCGCCAGTTGGGCAAAGACCAGGGCTAAAACCGGGACGATCATCACACCGGAAATCTGCTCCGCCACCCGGGGATCGTTCACCCGCGAGGAGACAAAAATGGCAAAGTTAACCGAGGCAATCGCCATCAGCGGCCCGGCCACCAAAATCGCAAGCAGCCAGGTTGGCCCGGTGATATAGGAGATCACTGCCTGGCTCACGCCTAAAATCGGCAGCCCGATCAGGAACAGGCCAAAAGAGGCCCAGCCAATCAGGATCGCCGGCACACCGGCCGCCAGGCTCTTGCCTGCCAACAGTTCAGCCGTGGTGATCGGCGTTGCCAGGAGCGGTTCCAGGCTGTGCGTGGCCTTTTCACCCACAATCGAATATGCTGCGATCGTGACAGGGATGATCACCGGCATCATCATGAACATCAGCAGGAACTCATTCATGATATAGATCTGCATACATTCACCGCCGGTCATATCCGCCCCGCAGACTGAAAGGAATTCAGCCGGGACGTCTGCCGTCTCCAGCGATTCCATCCCGCCCATCGCATCCCCGCTTGTGAAATAGAGCATCACCAGGGGCAACAAGGTGAAGATCAGAGGCATGAAAATCAAAGTAAAAAGTACAAGGCGGTTCTTAAATACCTCGGACCATTCTTTTCGGATAATTGTTTTAATGTGTTTCATGCAGCCACCTCCTCTTCTTCAGATTCCTGCATGGTTTGAATATAAATATCTTCGAGCGAATGACGCAGCTCGCCAACAAACTTAATATCCGCGCCGGCCCCCACCAGCAAACGGATGATCTGCGGGTTCAGCGTTTCAGGGTCTTCCAACCCCACAACCAGTTTTTGTTCAACGGCCTGGACTTCCTTTACCCCGGCCATCCCCCGCACCTGGTCTACCCAGGCCGGATTCATCTGCCGCAGATGAAAGACCACCCGGCGGCCGTAGAATTTCTCGCGGAGGTTCTCGGGGGTATCCACCTCAATTAGGTGGGACTTAAAGATCCCGATCCGGTCACAAAGCCGGTCAGCCTCGGTCAGGTTGTGGGTGCAGAGGAAAATCGTGCGCCCCTCGCCACGCAGCCCTTCGATGAAGCTGCGTACCAGACGGGAAGCCTCAGGGTCCAGCCCGCTGGTCGGTTCATCGAGGAACAAGACCTTCGGTTCATGGAGTAATGCCCGGGCAATCGCCAGTTTCTGACGCATCCCCTTGGAGAAGCTCCCGGCAGGTTCATCCCGCCGAGACCAGAGGCCCAGCATATGCAGGTATTTCGAGACCTGCGCATCCACGTCCTCCACGTCATAAAGTTCGGCAAAGATCGCCAGGTTGCGATAAGCACTCAGGCGTTCATAAAGCCCGGGGCTTTCCGTCAGGATCCCCACCGAGCGGCGGATCTCCGTATCATCCACCCCCACCTGGAACCCATTGATCCGGGCCGTCCCCGAAGTGGGAGCGATCAGGCTGGTGAGCATCCGGATGGTCGTGGTTTTCCCTGCCCCGTTGGGGCCTAAGAAACCAAAGACCTCGCCTTTGGGAATCGAGAGGGTCAGGTCATGCACGGCGGTAATATCCGCGCCTTTTTTAATCGTAAATACCTTCGTTAATTCAGTTGTTTCAATCATTGACTTATTTTTCCAGAGTAATTCCTGCCCCCTTAATTTGGAGGTCAGGCAAAAGACAACCAGTAAGCCGCCGCCGCAAAAGCAGCCGCCACATTCAATGAATTCTTTTCGCCGGTCATTGGTAAGTTGAGCACCAGATCACAACGCGCTAAGAGCGCTGGGTCCACTCCCGCCCGCTCATTACCAACCACCAGCACCCAGGGCTGTTGGTCCGGCGGTTCGGCCTTGAACCTGTAGATGGGCGTGGCTTTGGCCGTGCATTCCAGCGCCACCAGCATGAAGCCTTCATCCTGAAGTTGCTCTGCCAGGTCCAGGGCGTTGCGGTGGTGCGACCAGATGAGCCTCTCCTCCGCGCCGAGAGCTGTCTTGGCCACAGCCGGGTTATCCTCCGGGGTGGGTGTGAAACCGCAAAGATAGAGATGCCGCAATCCAACACCATCACCGGTACGGAAGATCGCACCGACATTATGTGCGCTGCGGATATTATCCAGCAATACAGAAAGTTGGATTCGCGGAGAGATTTCCGCCTCTTCGCAATCCGCGTTCCGATAGGCTTCAACCGCAACCGTCATCGGCGCACCGCAGCGCGGGCAAAAAGCCCCGCTGAACTCCGATGGGTCCAGGGGGATCCGCAGCCTGCAGGCGGCATCCGTGCATTGACGAATTTCAAACGTGGTCAAGCTAACTCCGAGGCGTGAATTGTGAATTAATCAGCCACTCCATTTTATCGGAAATTTACTGTTTTCGCCGGGTCAATCCTGAGTGACCCCCAGTTAAGACAGAAAAATTTGCCCATTAAAGCGCCAAACGCCTGGGTGAGGGGGGCACCCAGACGTTCGACTGTATAAATATAGCACACTATGTCAAACTTGACAAGGGGTTAATATGTCTGTTGTATGTCAATTAATACAAATGTACCTCTCAGGAATTCCCTCCCAAACGGTCCTGAGCGACACGTGCCATCAAGGCCTGGGTGGTGAAATCGCGATTCTGGTTATCCACCAGATAGCCCGGCGCCCAAAAATCGGACGAGTCCGCACCTTCCTTCAAATTGGGAAATACCCGGAAGATCCGAAGCGATGTTTTCTCTCGGACTGTTTGCAGCATATCACGAGTCAGCGACTCGGGGAAATCCCGCAGAGTCCATTTCAGATAATCCGGCCGGACGGAGAGCAAGTCCAGCTCCCAGCCATAAGTCGCGCACAATTCCGGCATCCAGATCCGCAGCTGGCGGGAAAGTCCGCCGATCAGGAAGTGTTTGGTTTGGCGGGGCGCCAGATAAAAGGTGATGGCTGTGGCGACGGGAATTTCAACGCCCACGGTCCAGTTTTCCAGCGCGGGATTGATTCGCACCGGCTGGGTATCCACCTGGTGGAGAATGGCGGTTGAATTGGGATAGGAAGCCGTATTCGAGGCGACAGGCCAGTCCCTTCCGGTTGCTTTCTTCCCGGACGCGTCAAAATCCTCCTGCAAAATGCTGACGAGGTCTTCTTCGTGGTGGACGATTTCAGCCAGAGGCTGCCAGGTGGCGCCTTGAATAATGCCGCCCTCAATGGCTTCCGACGAGAGATGCTCCCAGTCGTTTTGCGCCGGTTTAGCAGGTATCTTTTCTGGTGAATGTTCGTGTCGTTCTGCTGCCAAAGGTCCAACCTCTTCCTGATAGGCTGCTTGATTGATCTCAACGGGTCGTCCGGGTGAACGGCTGTTCTTCTCTGGATTTTGCAAGTTCCGTTCCATAAATGGTTTGGATAAAGAAGATTCTTCCCTTTCCTGTATCGCTTGCAAGACAGCGGCCAAATCCTGTCGTAGACGGGCCAACGGGGTTGTTGCGGGGAAGATCAACCCCACCAGCCCCATGCCGCCCGGCAAGGGCCTGGCGATGAGAAGATGGAACTGCTCCTCCAGCCACAGGCCCACCCACCGACTCAGATCCTGCCTGCCCGCATCCGGCCAATAGCGGTAGAGGGCCTGCGTGGCAGCCTGGAAACCCAGCGGTGAAAGCCCGCCCGCCACAGTCTGAACACGACCCCCGGCAAGCAAAATTACAGCGATGGCTTGGGTTTGGGCCAGATGGGAGCGCAGTTCCTGGGAAGTGATCGTCAATAACCTTTGGGACATCTTTGAATCGAAAAATCTGATTGGACTCTCAGGTTAATTATACAGTCTCCCAAACGGATTTTGCCTTAAAAACGAACTGCTTACCAATGCCTTCCCACAGCCTGATATTTAATCATAACCCACCATAATTAAACCAATCTGAATGGGCGGGAGGAATTGTTTTGTAACCTGGCGCATGGTAAGATCATCATATATTACAAATAATAGCGATTTTGTCATATTTATCTCGGAAGGATTGACGAATGACACTCTCGAAAGAGCAAAAAAAGGAAATGTTCTGGATGATGCTGCTCTCCCGGCGTTTGGATGAACGCGCCTGGGTCTTGCACCGCCAGGGCAAAATTGCATTTCACATTTCCGGGATCGGCCAGGAAGCGGCGCAAGTGGGCGCCGTTTATGCGCTTAAACAGGGCAAGGACTGGCTCGTCCCCTATTACCGTGACCTGGCGATGATGCTGGTGATGGGTATGACCCCCACCGAATTTGTGATGAGCCTGTTGGGCAAGGCAGCCGAACCAACCTCGGGCGCCCGGCAGATGCCCAGCCATTTCGGCCTCAAGCGTTCCAGGGTCGTCAGTCACTCAGCCCCCGTCGCCACCCAATCCCCGCATGCCTCCGGCATCGGTTTGGGGATCAAATTGGATGGCAAGGACGAGGTCGTGCTGACCAGCATTGGCGAAGGCTCCACTTCGCAGGGCGAATGGTACGAAGCGGTCAACTTTGCCGCCGTCCACAACCTGCCGGTGATCTTCCTGGTGGAAAACAACGAATATGCGATCTCTGTCCCGCAAGATAAACAGATGGCGGTCAGCAGCGCAGCCGATAAGGCCTGCGGTTTGGGGCTGCCCGGCGTCCAGGTGGATGGCACCAAAGTTTTCGAGGTCTATGAGGCCGTGCTGGAAGCTGTGGAGCGTGCCCGCAAAGGTGAGGGCGCTACCGTGATCGAAGCCAAGATGTACCGGCTGACGCCCCACTCCTCCGATGACGATGATCGCTCCTACCGCTCCCGTGAGGAAGTGGAAGCGCACAAAGCGCAGGACCCGATCCTTCTGGGCAAGGAACAACTGATCGCCGAGGGTCTGATGACCGAAGAGGAATACGAACAATTGGAAGAAAAGGCCAAAGCCGAGGTGGACGAAGCCGTCCGGATCGCCACCGAAGCGCCCTACCCCAAGGGGGAGGATGCAGCCTTCCCGGTCTATGCCGAACAGGAGGTGCAGCATGGCTGAAATCACTTTAGTTGAAGCCATTCGCCAGGCAATGGATGAAGAACTGGCCCGCGACCCCAACACATTCGTGATCGGCGAGGATGTCGGCATCCGCGGCGGCGTGTTCCGCTCCACGGTGGGCCTGTTTGATAAATACGGCGGCGAGCGGGTGATCGATTCCCCCCTGGCCGAATTAACCATCGTCGGTGTCGGGATCGGCGCTGCGCTCTATGGCAAACACCCGATCTGTGAGATCCAATTCGCCGATTTCATCTTCCCGGCCTTCAACCAGATCATCTCGGAAGCGGCCAAGATGAACTACCGCTCCAATGGCGACTGGACCGTCCCGATGGTAATCCGCGCCCCCTATGGCGGCGGGATCGGCGGCGGGCTCTACCACTCGCAAAGCGTGGAAGCCTTCTTCACCCACGTTCCCGGCCTGAAGGTTGTGATCCCCTCCAATCCCTATGACGCCAAAGGCCTGCTCAAGGCCGCCGTGCGGGACCCAAACCCCGTGATCTTTCTGGAACCTAAAAAGGGCTACCGGCTGATCAAGGGCGAAGTCCCCGAGGGCGAGGAAATCATCGTCCCGATTGGCCCGGCGAAAGTCTCCCGTGAGGGCAGCGACCTGAGCGTGTTTGCCTATGGCATGATGCACCACTATGCCCTGCAGGCCGGCGAGATGGTCGCCAAGGAAGGGATCGATGTGGAAGTGGTGGACCTGCGCACGCTTTACCCCGTGGACCGGGAGACCATCCTGCAATCCGTCCGCAAGACCAGCAAAGCGCTGATCGTTCATGAAGACAACCTGACCGGCGGCTATGGCGCTGAAATCGCCGCCACCATCGCCGAATGGGGCTTTATGGACCTGGATGCGCCGGTGAAACGGCTGGCCGGGCCGGATGTGCCGGGCGTGCCGTTCAGCCATCCGATGCAGGACTGGTTCATGGTCAATCCCGACAAGATCGCCGAGGCGATCCGGGAACTGGCTGCTTTTTAGGAGGAGGCCGAATGCCAACAAAAGTTATCATGCCCAAATTGGGCGAATCCGTGGTCGAAGGAACCGTGACCGCCTGGCTGAAGAACGAAGGCGAGCAGATCAAGGAATTCGACCCGCTGCTCGAGGTGAACACCGATAAAGTTGAGACCGAGATCCCCAGTCCCGCCTCGGGGACGATCCTGAAGGTCATTGTGCCCGAAGGCGAAACCGTGGAAGCCGGGACCATCCTGGCCTGGATTGGCGAACCGGGGGAAGCCCTGCCCGAAGGCGAACAGCCCCTCGCTCAGAACCACGAACCCCATGAGACCCCCGACACCGAATCGATCAGCGATGAACCGGTGATGGTCCGCCCGGCAGGGCGCGATCAGGATTTGGGATATATCTCCCCGGTCGTGGCCCGTCTGGCGCGGGAAAAGAACGTGGACCTCGACAAGGTCAAGGGCACCGGGATGAACGGGCGCATCACCAAGAAGGATGTGCTGGATTATCTCAAGGATCACAAAGGCGAGACGGACATCCCGATCTGGGAGACTCCTGCCGATGGCGACCTTTTCCGCCCAACAGAGTTGGTCTTTGGCAAGCAGGAACCCGAAGCCAAGCCCGCCCCCGCACCCAGCGCGATCCCCGGCGAGACGCTCCCGCTCTCCCCGATGCGCAAACGGATCGCCGAGCATATGGTATTCAGTAAGCACACCTCGCCCCATGTCACCACCGTGATGGAAGCCGACCTGAGCCGGGTGATGGCCCACCGATCCGCGATTATGGCGGAAACCGAAGCCCGCGGCATCCACCTGACCTACACCGCCTATTTCCTGGCGGCAATAACCACCGGGCTGAAAGCCGTCCCGCTGGCGAATTCCTCCTGGACGGAAGCGGGAATCCGGCTGCACCGGCAGATCAACCTGGGGATGGCTGTGGCGATGCCCGATGGTGGGCTGATCGTCCCCGTGATCCGGGGCGCAGAGGACCTTTCTCTGATCGGTCTGGCCCGTCAGGTGAACGAACTGGCCGAACGTGCCCGCACCAATCACCTTTCGCCGGATGACGTCCAGGGCGGCACCTTCACCCTGACCAATCACGGCACCAAAGGGTCGCTCTTTGCCACCCCGGTGATCAACCAGCCCCAAAGCGGCATCCTCGGCACAGGCATGATCCAAAAGCGAGCCGTTGTGATCAACGACGCCATCGCCATCCGACCGATGGTCTACCTGAGCTATACCTTTGACCACCGCATCCTGAATGGCGCCTCAGCCGACTCTTTCCTGGCCGCCGTGGTGGAAACACTCGAAAATTGGCCGACGAGCTAACCATTCTTTAACCATCAAATAGGACACATTCGGTATAATAAGTGCCGGATATGGCTTATACACCTATGACAACCCAAAAGAGGCTGTCTTGAATTTAGAAAGAGAGTTTTGCTGATGAAAGAATATGATGTCGTCGTGATCGGCGCAGGTCCGGGCGGATATGTCGCCGCCATCCGCAGCGCGCAACTGGGCAAGAAAACCGCCATCGTGGAAAAACGCTTCATGGGTGGTGTTTGTCTGAATATTGGCTGCATCCCCTCCAAAGCCCTGCTCCGCAACGCGGATATTGCGCACACCCTGCGTGAACGCGGCAAGGAATTCGGCTTCAAGTTTGATAATCTGGAACTGGATTACAGCGTGGCTTTTGATCGCAGCCGTAAGGTCTCCCAGCGGCTGGTCCGCGGGATTGGCTTCCTGATGAAGAAGAATAACATCGATGTGATCATGGGC